>DASQTM010000062.1:0-6230 GCA_035641875.1 Microvirga sp.
CTCTGGGCGCGGGTCGGCATCCCCTACTCGCCCGCCACCGGCCTTCCCATCGAGAGCCAAACCATCAGCCAGATGGTGGACCGGGTGCTGGAGCTGCCGGAGAAGACCCGCCTCTACCTGCTGGCCCCCGTGGTGCGCGGCCGCAAGGGCGAGTACCGCAAGGAGATCGCCGAGTTCCAGAAGAAGGGCTTTCAGCGCCTGAAGGTAGACGGCGAATACTACGCCATCGACGAGGTGCCTGCCCTCGACAAGAAGTTCAAGCACGACATCGACGTGGTGGTGGACCGGATCGTGGTGCGCGGCGATATCGCGGCGCGCCTGTCGGAGTCCTTCGAGACGGCGCTGGAGCTTACCGACGGCATTGCCATCATCGAATATGCCGACGACAAGGACGATAAAGGCCAGCCGAGGCGCATCGTGTTCTCGTCCAAGTTCGCCTGTCCGGTCTCCGGCTTCACCATCCCCGAGATCGAGCCGCGCCTGTTCTCGTTCAACAACCCGTTCGGCGCCTGCCCCACCTGCGGCGGCATCGGGCACGAGATGCGCATCGATCCCGACCTGATCGTGCCGGACGACAGCCTGTCCCTGAAGCGCGGCGCCGTCGCGCCCTGGGCGAAATCCACCTCGCCCTATTACGGCCAGACCCTGGAGGCCCTCGCCCGGCACTACAAGGCGTCCATGACCAAGCCCTGGGCCGAGCTGCCGGAGACGATCCGCGAGGCCATCCTCTACGGCTCCGATGGCGATGCGATCCGCATGAGTTATGACGATGGCCTGCGCGCCTATGAGGTGAAAAAGCCCTTCGAGGGCGTGATCCCCAACCTCGAGCGCCGTTACAAGGAGACCGAGAGCGACTGGGCCCGCGAGGAGATCGGCCGCTTCATGGGCGAGACGCCCTGCGAGGCCTGCGGCGGCAAGCGCCTGAAGCCGGAAGCCCTGGCGGTGAAGATCGCCGGCTCCGACATCGGCGACGCCACGGCGCTCTCCGTGAAGGATGCGCATGAGTGGTTCGGGGCGCTTTCGAAGAAGCTCACCCAGAAGCAGAACGAGATCGCCGGCCGCATCCTCAAGGAGATCCGCGAGCGCCTCACCTTCCTGGTGGACGTGGGCCTGGAATACCTGACGCTG
The DNA here is from genome assembly GCA_035641875.1 of Microvirga sp. Lineage (GTDB taxonomy): Bacteria > Pseudomonadota > Alphaproteobacteria > Rhizobiales > Beijerinckiaceae > Microvirga. The sequence goes on from DASQTM010000062.1 coordinate 1,129, forward strand.
GCGCGGGCCTCCGGCACGCTCTCCGGCGGCGAGAGCCAGCGCATCCGGCTCGCAAGCCAAATCGGCTCCGGCCTCACGGGCGTTCTCTACGTGCTCGACGAGCCCTCCATCGGCCTGCATCAGCGCGACAACGAGCGCCTGCTGGTGACCTTGAAGCGCCTGCGCGACCTCGGCAACACGGTGATCGTGGTGGAGCATGACGAGGACGCGATCCTCCAGGCCGATTACGTGTTCGACATCGGCCCGGGCGCGGGCATCCATGGCGGCAGGATCGTGGCCGAGGGCACGCCGCCGGAGATCCTGGCGAACCCGAAATCGCTCACCGGCAAATATCTCACCGGCGAGATGAGCGTGAAGGTGCCGGGCAAGCGCCGCAAGCCGGACCCCAAGCGCATGATCAAGCTCGTGGGCGCGCGCGGCAACAACCTGAAGGACGTGACGGCGGAGATTCCGCTCGGCACCTTCACCTGCATCACCGGCGTGTCCGGCGGCGGCAAGTCGACCCTCGTGGTCGACACCCTTTACAAGGCGGTGGCGAGGAAACTCAACGGCGCCCTGGAGCACCCGGCCCCGTTCGACCGCATCGAGGGGCTGGAGCACCTCGACAAGGTGATCGATATCGACCAATCTCCCATCGGCCGCACGCCGCGCTCGAACCCCGCCACCTATGTGGGGGCGTTCACGCCGATCCGCGAATGGTTCGCAGGGCTGCCGGAGGCGAAGGCGCGCGGCTACCAGGCCGGGCGCTTCTCCTTCAACGTGAAGGGCGGGCGCTGCGAGGCCTGCTCCGGCGACGGCGTGATCAAGATCGAGATGCACTTCCTGCCCGACGTCTACGTCACCTGCGACGTGTGCAAGGGCAAGCGCTACGACCGCGAGACCCTGGAGGTGAAGTACCGCGAGAAATCCATCGCCGACGTGCTCGACATGACAGTGGAGGAGGCTCGCGAGCTGTTCAAGGCGGTGCCGTCGATTCGCGAGAAGATGCAGACGCTCGCCCGCGTCGGCCTCGACTACGTGCATGTGGGCCAGCAGGCGACCACGCTCTCGGGCGGCGAGGCGCAGCGCGTGAAGCTGTCGAAGGAGCTGTCCAAGCGCGCCACCGGCCGCACCCTCTACATCCTCGACGAGCCCACCACCGGCCTGCACTTCCACGACGTGGCGAAGCTCCTGGAGGTGCTGCACGAGCTGGTCGAGCATGGCAACAGCGTGGTGGTGATCGAGCACAACCTCGAGGTCATCAAGACCGCCGACTGGGTGATCGACATGGGCCCCGAAGGCGGCGACGGCGGCGGGCGGATCGTGGCCCAGGGCGCCCCGGAGGACATCGCCAAGTCCAAGGACAGCCACACCGGCCGCTTCCTCAAGGAGGTGCTGGCGCGCAGGCCGTTGAAGAAGAGCAAGGTGACGAAGGAAGCGGCGGAGTGAGGCTGCCTGCCGTGGGAGTCTGAATCAAAAATGGGCAGCAAACGCTGCCCATTTAAGCTTGCAAAAGGATTAGGCACAAATTAGTTTGTGCAGTGCGATATGGCGATTGGCGTCGCCTCATCGCAGCCCTTCTTGGGCGTTTCCTCCCTAAACTTCGGGCCGCTGGCAACAGCGGCCTTTTTTGTGCGACCGACCCTACTGTCCGGTTCCAGGACTGCAATATCAAAAAAGTAGTAGTCGCCATCGCCGGGCTTCGTTGACCTCCAGGGCAACGTCGGCAGCTGTCTCCTGGATGATGCCAGCTCCCCGCGCGAGCCTTCCCGTCCTCCGGCCCGAAGGCATCCGTCGGAGCCCCGCCCTTACCGCGAAAGAGCCCGCCTTGGTCGCTTGTGCGCCCTGGCCGCCAAGCCGATCATGTCCGCCTTGACGGTGGAGGGAACGATGGGCGCGACCGATGCAGCATTTGCAGGCTCTATCCCGCTCCTCTACGAGACTTACATGGGCCCGCTCTTCTTCGAGCCCTATGCGGAGGAGACCGCAGGCCGGCTTCGTGGCTTGGAGCAGGGCCGGATCCTGGAGACCGCCGCGGGTACGGGCATCGTCACGCGCGCCATGGCCGAAGCGCTGCCTCCCGCCGTCGAGATCGTGGCGACGGATCTCAACCAAGCCATGCTGGACCTCGCGGCAACCCGGCTCCAGGCTCCCCATGTCACGTGGCGGCAGACGGACGCCCAGGCCCTCCCCTTCGAGGATGCAGCCTTCGACGCGGTGATCTGCCAGTTCGGCGTCATGTTCTTTCCGGACAAGGGGGCCGCCTATCGCGAAGCGCTGCGGGTGCTCAAGCCCGGCGGGCGCTTCCTGTTCGTGGTCTGGGATCGGCTCGAAGCCAACCCGGTCCACAAGATCGTCTCCGACAGGGTGGCGCAGCTCTTTCCCGAGGATCCGCCCCGCTTCCTCGAGCGGGTGCCCTTCGGCTACTGCGATCCCGATCGCATCCGCGGCGAGCTGCAGCAGGCCGGGTTCGAGGACGCGGCCATCGAGACGGTCGAGAAGGTGAGCCGGGCTGCCTCCCCGCGGGAGCCCGCGACGGGGCTCTGCCAGGGCACGCCCCTGCGCGGGGAGATCGAGGCCCGCGCTCCGGGCCGTCTCGATGAGATCACCGGCAAAGCCGCCGAGGCCCTCGCCGCGCGGTTCGGCCCCTCCTCCGTCGAGAACCGCATGAGCGCCCTCGTAGTGTCGGCGCGGCGCTAGGAAGAGGAGACGGCTGCGGCAGCCCGAAGCGGCAGCGGTGGCCGTCGTGCTCCCGAATGGCCCTTCCGGCGGATTCCGCCATCCGGTTCTGGAAAAACCGCAGCGCCTCTCCATAAAGCCATTAGCCGGAACCAAAACCCGATCAGCGGGTTGGAACAGCCGAGCTTGCACTTGCCTAGGCGCCCGAAAGCCGAACAACGAGACAGCCTGTCGGTGACGCAAGGAAGGACCGCCTGCGTGGATCGCGCAAAGCTGAAGAGCCGAAACATCCTCTGGCCGCTGCAGGTGCTGCTGGTCGCAAGCCTGCTCGGGCCCGCCCTGTTCTTCGCCTATACGGGCTGGAGCGACTATCACCGCATCGAGCGGCAATCGGAGGATCGGATCGACCGCGCCCTCGACGTGGTCCAGGAGCATACCCTCAAGGCGTTCCAGACCGTCGAGCGCACCATCGCGGAAACCAACGAGATCCTGCGCGATCTTTCGCCCGAGCAGATCCACGCCGAGGAAGCGCGCCTGCAGAGCCGCCTGAAGCAGACGCAGAATACGCTGCCACAAATCGAGGCGATCTGGGTCTTCGACCGGTCCGGGCATCCCCTGGTGTCGAGCACGATCTACCCCGTTCCGCGGGACCTGGACAATTCGGACCGCGACTACTTCAAGGCGCAGGTGGGCCAAGGCGGCGGGACGTTCATCGGGAACATGATCACCTCCCGCATCGGCGGCTTCCGTTTCTTCGTGGTCAGCCAGGCCCGCCCCAGCCCGGATGGGGCTTTCAACGGAGTCGTGGCCATCTCCGTCCGGCCGGAGCATTTCCGCGACTTCTACGCCCGGATCTCTCGCGGCATCGCCGATTCCTTCGGGCTGATCCGGGCCGATGGCGAGTTTCTGGCGCGCTATCCTTCCCGGGGCAACGAGGCCATGCGGCTGAACGCGTCGAGCGCGTTCGTGCAGGCGATCCGCGATCGGCCCGAATCCGGCCTCTTCACGGCGATCTCGCAGATCGACGGCGTCGAGCGCCGGATCGGCTACCGCAAGGTGCCGGATTATCCGATCTACGTTCAGGTCGGCGTCGAGACGGCGGCGATCTGGCGCGAATTATGGGCCGTCATGCGGGGACTCCTGGCCTTCGGCATTCCGGCCACCCTGGTCCTGTTCTGCCTCAGTCTCTATGCCCTGCGCCGCACCCGCAGCTTCCACGCGGAGGTGGAGCGGCGCGAGGCGGCGGAGGCGGCCCTCAAGCAGGCGCAGCGCCTGGAGGTGGTGGGCCACCTCACCGGCGGCGTGGCGCACGATTTCAACAACCTGCTGATGGTGGTGAAGGGCAACGTGGACCGGCTCCGCCGCTACCCCGCCGACGAGCGCCAGAAGCGCTCCCTCGACGCCATCGAGACCGCCACGAACCGGGGCGCGAGCCTCACCCGCCAGCTCCTGTCCTTCTCCCGCCGGCAAACCCATGAGCCCAAGGTGGTGAGCCTGCGCGAATACCTTGCCGACATGCAGGACATGCTGCGCTCCTCCCTACGCGGCGACATCGCCATCAGGCTGAACGTGCCGGCGGATCTGTGGAAGACCAAGGTCGATCTCGATGAGCTCGAACTGGCCATCCTGAACATCGCCGTGAACGCCCGCGACGCGATGCCCAGCGGCGGCTGCCTGACCATCGAGGCCTGGAACGTCAACCTCTCCGACCCCGCCGTTACGGGCCTGCGCGGCCCCTTCGTGGGGTTGAGCCTGTCGGACACGGGCGATGGCATTCCGGCCGATGTTCTGCCCCGCATCTTCGAGCCCTTCTTCACCACCAAGGACATCGGCAAGGGAACCGGCCTGGGCCTGAGCCAGGTCTACGGCTTCGCCCGGCAATCGGGCGGGACGGCCACCGCCAGAAGCGAGCCGGGGCGGGGCTCCACCGTCACCCTCTACCTGCCGCGCACCACCGAGGAGACCGCTGCGGAAGCGGCCCGTCCGGGCCTGCCGTCCATGACCGGCCAGGGCCGCATCCTCCTGGTGGAGGACAACGCCGACATCGCCGAGGTGACGCGCTCCAACCTGGAGGAACTCGGCTTCCGGGTGGTTCACGTGCCCGACGCCCACTCCGCCCTAAACGCCCTGGAACGGGACGCGTCCTTCGATCTGGTGTTCACCGACATCGTCATGCCCGGCGACCTGACCGGCGTCGATCTCGCGCGCACCATCCGGCTTCGCTATCCCGCCCTGCCGGTCCTGCTGACCACGGGCTACAGCAACATGGCCCAGGCCGCAGCCGACGAGGGATTCTCCATCCTGCACAAGCCCTATGACAGCGCCGGCTTGAGCGCCAGCGTCAACCGGACGATCCGGGTCATGCCTCTGAAGGCGAGCGCCTGAGGGGGAGGCCAACCAGGGAGACGAGCGCCATGGCTGCCGCCCAGGACGTGACCTACCCG
>DASQTM010000063.1:0-2442 GCA_035641875.1 Microvirga sp.
GATCCAGAATGCCAGGAATTCCCAGCCACCCTTCGGGTTGGAGAAGAAGAAGCCGGCCGAGCCATGGACCGTGACAATGGCGCCGACAAGGATTGGGATGAGCGCCAGAGCCGCCCAGCGAGTATAGAAGCCGAGGATCAGGGCGACCGCGCCGGCGACCTCGGCCGCGATGACTACATAAGCGAGAGCCGGGGGCAAGCCCAGGCTGCCGAAGAACTGCGCCGTGCCGGCAGGGGTGAAGACGAACAGCTTCAGGCCGGCATGGGCCAGGAAGAGCGCGCCGAGGGTGACGCGCAGGACAAGAGCGGCGTAGGGAGCGGTGCGGGTGTCGATCATGAGAGGGTCTCCTTTGGTCCCTTCATATGAACTCAAACCAGGAATATGATAATCGCCTCTATGGAATATCAATTCACACCACAGGAGTGAGATCGTCCCATGCTCGACCGCGTGACCGGCATGCAGGTCTTTGTTCGCGTCGCGGCGCTCGGCAGCTTTTCGGCGGCGGCCCGGGCGCTCCATCTCTCCCAGACCATGGTGACGAAGCACATCGCCGCCCTTGAGGACAGGCTCGGGGTCAAGCTGCTGCACCGCTCGACGCGCAAGCTGGTGCTGACGGAAGGCGGGCGCAGCTACCTCGCCGCCTGCGAGCGCATTCTCACCGAGATTGAGGAGGCCGAGGCCTCCGCCAGCCTTGACCGCATCGAACCACGGGGAACGCTGCGGCTCAACGTGCCCCTCACCTTCGGCCTTCGCCAGGTTGTCCCGGCGCTTACCGCCTTCAGCCGCCTCCACCCCGCCGTCTCCGTCGATCTGGGGCTTGCCGACCGCTATGTGGACCTGATCGAGGAGGGCTGGGACCTGGCGATCCGGATCGGGCGGCTGAAGGATTCAAGCCTTGTCGCCCGGCGACTCGCCCCCTGCCGCACTATCGTCTGCGCCGCACCCTCCTACCTTGAGGCCCACGGCGCGCCGCGCAGCCTGGAGGATCTTTCCGCCCATAACTGCCTCGGCTACACCCTGCCCAGCGCCATCGGGGCCGAGCGCTGGGCCTTCGGGACCGAGGGCGACGTGATCGTGCCGATCGAGGGAAACCTGCGCGCCAACAATGGCGACGCCTTGCTCGCTGCGGCCGTGGCAGGCCAAGGCCTGATCTATCAACCGTCCTTTATCGTCGGCGACTGCCTGCGCGAGGGAAGCCTCGTGCGGGTCCTGGGCGATCAGCCCACCTTGGAACTCGGGGTCTACGCGGTCCTGCCCTCCGGCCGCCAAGCCCCCGCCAAGGTGCGCGCCTTCGTGGAATTCCTGGCCGAGCGCTTCGCGCCGCACCCGGAATGGGACCGGGAGCTGTGACCAACCGGCGGTGGCGTTCGCCCGTCTGAGCCGTTAAACCTGTTCTCAGATTGTCTCGCGAGGATCCCTTCCATGGTCGCCAGCTGGGCGGTTATCCTATCGGCTCTGGTTTATCTCTGCCTCCTGTTCGCCGTCGCCCATTGGGGCGACAACAGCGGCCGGCGCATCGTTCAGGGCCCGTGGCGCTCCACCATCGCGGCCCTGTCGCTCGCGGTCTATTGCACGTCCTGGACGTTCTTCGGCTCCGTGGGACTGGCCAGCCATACCGGCCTCGACTTTCTCGGCATCTATATCGGGCCGATCCTGGTCATCGGCCTGGGCCATGTGCTCATCGCCCGGGTGGTCCGGGTGGCCAAGACCCAGAACATCTCCTCCATCGCCGACTTCGTGGCCGCCCGCTACGGCAAGAGCGAGCGGGTCGCCGCCATCGTGAGCCTGATCGCCCTCATCGGCTCCATTCCCTACATCGCCCTGCAATTGAAGGCGGTCTCGTCCTCCCTCGACGTGTTCCTGACGGCCGCCAACGGAAGCACCCTGCCGCAGATTCCTTTCATCGGCGATCTGGCTTTGACCGTGGCCCTGGTGCTTGCAGGCTTCGCCGTCGCGTTCGGCACGCGCCACACGGACGCGACCGAACACCAGGACGGCCTCATGATGGCGATCTCGCTCGAGTCCGTCGTCAAGCTGATCGCCTTCCTGGTGGTCGGGGCCTACGTCACCTTCGTCATGTTCGACGGTTACGACGCCATCGTGGCGAAGCTGACTGCCCAAGGGGCCGGCTCCGGATTGATCGAGAAGACCTCCGGCTTCGGCAGCTATCTCACGCTCATCCTGCTCTCGAGCTGCGCGGCCCTGCTGCTGCCGCGCCAGTTTCACATGACCGTGGTGGAGAACCGCGCCATCGAGGACCTCAAGCGCGCCGCATGGCTGTTTCCGCTCTATCTGGTGCTCATCAACCTCTTCGTCATTCCCATTGCGCTTGGCGGGCTGGCCACCTTTCCGCAAGGCGCGATCGACCGGGACATGACCGTTCTCGCCCTGCCCCTCTTCGACGGGGCGGGCGCCATCGCCATCATGGCCTTTCTCGGCGGG
>DASQTM010000064.1:0-3399 GCA_035641875.1 Microvirga sp.
GGTCTGCGCCGGTGTGGAATGGCCCGAATGGCCGCCATGCGACGCGCCTTGCGCCAGGGCAAGGGAAGGAAGGGCGGCGATCATTGTGACGAGGACGATAGTATAGATCTTCATGACAGGTCTCCTGAGGTGTGAGAGCGACATAGGAATGCGTCAGTGCCGGTGAAAGGCATGCACGACAGCATGGCCTCGACCACGGGCAATCAGCCAGCGGTTGATCGGGAATGCGATGGCCCCGGCGACGAGAAGAGAGAATATGAGGCTGCTCCAGAACAGGAGGCTGGCGGGTCCAGCGTCCATTGCACCGGGGATGAACAGCATGATGAGGTTATCCACGAGCTCCATAATGGCAATCGAAGCGGTGTCGGAGGCAAGTGCGAGGCTCAAGGCTGACCCGAAAGGGAGCCCGCTCCTGAGGATGGGCAATATGGTCAAGCCATAGCCGAAAACGAACGCGAGGGTCACCGACAGGCCAATGGTCGAGGCGTTGCTCCAGCCGAGGCCTGTGCCGATGACCATCCCGAGCACCTCGCCGATGGCGCAGCCTGTCAGGCAGTGAACGGTTGCGCTGAGGGCGAGGCGATTCAGGCCGGATCCTTCTGTTGGAGAAGTTGCATGATGATGGTGAGAGTGATCGTGAGGCGTCATGGCGGCTTCCTCGGGTTGATGGGCGAGGACGTCAGAAGGATATCCCGTGCAGGGCAAACTTGCCGGCCGTGGAGCCGATATCGGCACCAGGGTCGGGCTCGCCGTCGGTAAACGCTGCATCCTTAGGGTCCTCGCATCTTCGAAGCCCGAGATCTCTACACCTTCCCATCGTGGCAAGGTCAAGAGGGTGTAGCCGACGCCGGCTCCCTGATTTCAAGCACAGGCAGTTTCATGCTTGCTGCCGGCCGCGCTATATGCATTCACCCGATGGCTGTCGCAGGTTGGAACCGGGTCCAAGATGCGAAGCGGGCAGGAGGCGGGGAGTATGAGGATCGTCACCCATAGCGGCACGTTCCACGCTGATGACGTGTTCGCCTTCGCGGTTCTGCGCGCGGCCCTAGGCGAATTTGAATTCACCCGCACCCGCGACGCTGCATCGATCACGGCGGCCGACCTGGCCTTCGATGTCGGCGGAATTTATGACCCCCAGCAGCGCCGTTACGATCACCACATGCGGGATCTGCCGCGCAGGGCTGACGGGACGCCCTACAGCTCGGTCGGCCTGATCTGGCGCGATTACGGGCGCGCGGCTCTGCCGAGGCTGGTTCCCGGCATCGAAGCGGACGCGTTCGACGCAGTCTGGAGCGACATTGATGCCGGGATCGTGGTTTCCATCGATCAGGCCGACAACGGCGTCGCCGCGGTGAGCCCGGGGCACCTCTCGCTCCTGATCGAGGCGTTCAACCCCGCCTGGGGCAGCGCGCAATCCTATGACGAGGCCTTCCGGGAGGCAGCCGGCTTTGCGGAAGGCATCCTGATCCGCGCCTGCCGGCAGGCCTATGCGGAGGCGCAGGCCATGGCCCTCGTGCTGGCGGCGGCAGGCCGCGCGCCGGATCCCCGCATCGTCGTGCTCGACCGCAAGCTGCCCTGGGAAAAGGCCGTCCATGAGGGCAGGCTCGATGAGCTGCTCTTCATCGTCTATCCGGGCGAAGACTGGACGGCCTGGTACTGCCGGACGGTTCCGCCGGAGCCCGGCTCCTTCGGCCAGAGGCTGGCCCTGCCCGAATCCTGGCGCGGGTTGCAGGACGAGGCGTTCTCGAAGGCAGCCGGAATTCCCGATGGAGTCTTCTGCCATCCTGGCGGCTTCATCGGCGGCGCCCGCTCGCTGGAGTCCACCGTTCGGCTGGCCGAGATGGCGATCGCTGCGGCCAAACCCTCCTCCTGAGACGGCGGGCTGGACGCCCTCAAGAGCGAGGGCTCGATTGCCGACCGTTCTGAGATGTCTATGGCTGTGCTAGGATCACGATTCCTCCCGATGAACAGGACGATGCGATGTCTCTCCTTCTGCCGGTGATCCTGGGTTCTGTGCGATCGGATCGGAAGGGCCTGCGGGCCGCCCGTTTCATCATTCGTCGCCTAGAGGAGCAGGGTCATGAGGCTCCCCTGGTCGATCCCCTCGAGTTGAAGCTCCCTCTGCTGGATCGGATGTACAAGGAATATCCCAAAGGGAAGGCGCCCGAGTCCCTGGAGCGGCTGGCGGAACTCTATCGCAGGGCCGACGGGTTCGTGATCGTCTCGGCCGAGTACAACCAGAGCATCCCGCCCGCCTTGTCGAACACCCTCGACCATTTCCTGGAGGAGTATTTCTGGCGGCCCTCGGCCATCGTCTGCTATTCGGCCGGGCGCTATGGCGGCGTGAGAGCGGCCGTGCAGCTGCGCACCATGCTCGGGGAGCTCGGGATGTCCAGCATCCCATCCTACCTGGCCATTCCGGAGATCGGCAAGACATTGGATGAGGATGGCCATCCGCAGCAGCCCTGGCTCGACAAGTCGGCCGGACGCTTCATCTCCGAGCTTGTCTGGTATGCGCAGGCCCTACGCCGCCAGCGGGAAGAAGGTCTCCCTTATTGAGACTGTCAGTCGAACAGGACGACTTGGCGGATCGCGGAGCCGTCGTGGAGGCGGTCGAAGCCGAGATTGATATCCTCCAAGGGCAAGGTGTGGGTGAGCAGCCGGTCCACGGGCAGCTTGCCGCCCAGGAACATGGCGACGAAGTTAGGCAGGTCCCGCTTGGGAACGCAGGTGCCGATATAGGAGCCCTTGAGCGTCCGCTCCTCGGCCACCAGACTCACGGCCTGGATCGCCAGCTTGCGGTCGGGATGCGGTAGGCCCGCGGTGACCGTGGTGCCGCCGCGGGCGGTGGCCGCATAGGCGAGCTCAAGCGCCGGAACCGCGCCTGCCATTTCGAAGAAGAAATCGACGCCGCCTCTCGAGAGATCCTTGATCTCCTGGACGGCCGTGGGGCTTCGGGCGCTGATCATGTGGGTTGCGCCGAGTTGCCGCGCCATCTCAAGCTTCTCATCCGACAGATCGACCGCGATGATCTGCCGGGCTCCCGATGCGACGGCGCCAAGAATCGAGCAGAGGCCGACCCCGCCCAGGCCGACGACGGCCACGGACGAGCCGGGCGGCACCTTGGCCGTGTTGACCACCGCGCCGACGCCGGTGAGCACGGCGCAGCCGAAGAGGGCGCTGTACTCGAAGGGCAGGGGAGCATTCACCTTCACGCAGGATTCCTGCGAGACGACAGCATATTCCGCAAAGGCCGACACACCGATGTGGTGGTGCACCGGCTCGCACGACATGGAGAGCCGCCTGTCGCCCCGCAGCAGGGTGCCCGCGCCGTTGGCCTTCGCGGCAGGCTCGCACAAGGCCGGGCGGCCTGTCGCGCAGGGAATGCAGCCGCCGCAG
>DASQTM010000065.1:0-4363 GCA_035641875.1 Microvirga sp.
GTGGGGGTGTTGGCGCCATTCTTTGATCGGCTATCGCTCACACCCCCACCTCCACCTCCTCCCCACCGCAAGTCGGGTGTTCCCGACTTGCGCAAGAGGAAGCCCATCTCAGGCAAGCCTGAGATGGGTGGGGAGGAGAGCAGGGCGCGCCAAGCCCAACCGACTTGCGCAAGGGACAGCAGATCTCGGGAGCCCCCGAGATCTGTGGGGAGGAGGGTTTAGGTCGCGCCAGACTCTCAGGAGCGGCGGCGGTTCTTCCGGCCTACCACGCGGAGGGGCGGGACGGCAGGGACGCTTCGGCGGTGGCGCGGGTCGAGACGTCCTCGTAGCGGTCCAGGCGCTTGTCGATCATGGTGTCGATCCGGCCGTAGACCTCGGCCACGGTGAGCTGGCGGGTCTTCTTGCCGTCCTGGGCGAAGAACAGGGCCTTGTTGGACCGGGCCGCCGCCGGGAAGACGCTGGGGGCGCTCTTCTTGGGGGTGTCGTCCACCAGGGCGATGAACTTGCTGGCGCTGTCCACCCCGAAGAAATGCGACAGGTAGAACTCCGAGCGGCTGAGCTTGCGCCCGAGCCTGCTCTCGATCTTCGCCTTGTCGCGCTTCATCATCTCGGCAGCCATCAGGGCCGAGATGTAGGGGTTGCGGCGCAGCCCGAGGATATGGGCGCGCATCTCCTCGTTGGGCACCGTGAGCTGGCCGTTCACGGTCTCGATCGCCGCCGCCTCCATGGCGAGCCCGTGCTGCGCCCCGAAGGTGCGGACCGTGTGAAGCCAGGTGCTGGTGATGAACTGGAACAACCCCTCGGCCGAGGAGGTGGCGGCCCTGTTGGCCGGGATGAAGCTCGATTCCTTGTCGGCGAGCGCCATCATGTAGACCGGGTCCGCGCCGGTGGCCTCGGAGGCGCGCAGGATCGTGTCCACGATCCAGCGCGGCACCCGCATCTCCTCGAACGCCACATGGTTGCCCTCGTCGGCGAAAAGCTGGTCGTCGTCCTCGGCGCCCTCCGCCGCCGGCGGATGGGTGAGGGGCATCGACAGGATGATCTGCTGCTGCACCGCGGCGGCGTCCAGCACGCTCGCGGCCGGTTCGGGCACGATGCTCTGCAGGGGGTCGACGGCGGCGGGGGCGGGCTCCGCCTTGAGGTCGCTCAGGTCGATCTCGGCCGGGGCGGGAAGCGCGATCCGCGCTTCCCTGGGCTCGGAGGGAGCCGTGGCGGCCGTGGCCGTGGTCATGGCAAGACAGGCGCCGAGGCCGAAGCTCGTGGTCAGGTTCACCAGGGTCCTGCGGCCCCAGGAGGGGGCGCGGGATGGCCTTGCGCTCCGGGGCCGGAGCCACAGAACAGTCTCGTCTTCTCGGCAAGACGCCGACAGCTGGCATGCGTCGGAAGACGCCGTCAGTGCGATGTGCATTCGGAGAAACCCCCTCGAAACGCCGCGTGGCCCAAATCGGGACCGCAATCCTTCTTCGTTCGGGAGTCCTGATAGGCGGATATGACCAGATTAGGTCAGCTTGAGCGTGAGAATAGGAAACTTATCCGTAGTGCGACAACCTGCCGCCGGAACCAGGGAAAATATTGCCAGGTCGGGTGAAATTATCCGGCCCTTGCTGCCGGCCATAAGGGTTCCGTCTCCGGTTGATGACGATTCCTCACGATCTGCCAAGCTTCCTTCAGGTTTCTTCCAGGTTTCTTCCATGGATCTTCCAACGTTCTTCCAAGGCTGCGGGGATCGGCCTCAACCCAACGTCAGCTCCAAGGGAGGGGCAGGTTTGATGAGAACCGGGCAGCCCGCCGCCACGAAGACCACCGCGTCGCAGGCCTCGGCCAGGCGCTGATTCAGCCGTCCCTGACCGTCCCGGAACAGGCGCCCCAGCGGCGTCGCCGGCACGATTCCATGGCCGACCTCGTTGGAAACCAGGACGAGAGGGCCCGCCGCCTCGCCCACAGCCCCAACGAGATGCTCCGCCTCCCGGTCGGCGTCGCGTTCGGCCAGCAGGAGGTTGGAGAGCCACAGGGTCAGGCAATCGACCAGAACCACTTTCCCCGGGCCCGCATGCGCCCGGATGGCCTCCGGCAGCTCCAGCGGGGCCTCCTGCGTGCGCCAGGAACCGTCCCGCTCCGCCTGATGGCGGGCGATGCGCTCGCGCATCTCCTCATCGAAGGCCTGCGCCGTCGCGATGTAGGTCCGGTTTCCGGATGCGGCCTCGGCGATGGCCTGGGCCGTCCGGCTCTTTCCCGAGCGGGCGCCGCCCAGGACGAGGACGCGGCGATGAATCGTCATGAAGGGCGGCCTTCGTTCAACCGTGCTCTAGCCTGTCAAACGGTCGAGAGGCAAGGTCATGTGGACCTGCAGCCCCTCGGGCCGCCACTCCCGCTCCAGGGCGCCGCCCAGTTGGCCGGCGATGCTCCTCTGGGAGAGCTGGGTGCCGAAGCCTTCGAAGCTCGGCGGGCCGGCGATGGCCGGACCGCCGCTTTCCGCCCAGAGAAGATCGGCGCTGTCGCCCTGGAGCGCCCATCGGACGACCAGCCGGCCCCCCGGCGTAGACAGGCAGCCGTATTTCGCCGCATTGGTGGCAAGCTCATGCAGGACCAGCGCAAGGCTCGTGGTCGTGTTCGAGCCGACGGACACGCCCGGTCCTTCCACGAGGATCTGGTTGTGGCCGCTCTGCTTGTAGGGTTCAAGCACGGCTTCGATCAGCTGGGCGAGGCCCACTTCGGGTCCCGCGGTCAGGCCGGATCCGGTAACGGGCTGAACCAGCTCATGGGCTCGCGAAAGGGCGCTCAGGCGGCCGCGCAGGGCCGTCGCCATCTCCTTCGGGTCCCTGGCCGTGCGCGCGGTCATGGACACCATGCCGTTTGCGATGGCGAAGAGGTTCTTCACCCGGTGGTTCAGTTCGCGGGTCAGAAGCTGCTGCGCCTCCTCCGAGGCTTGGCGCTCGGTGACGTCGCTGATGACGCCGGAGATGCTCACGGCGCGGGAGGCGCCGCCCTCCTGAACGAAAAGAGCCTGCCCGTGCGAGCGAAACCATCGGAGCTTCCCATCCGGCAGGATCGCCCGGTACTGGGACTCGTAGCGGCCGTTCGAGAGAGGATCCGCTGCCGCAGCAATGCTGTTCCTCACGGATTCCCGATCATCCGGATGGATCAGCTCCGACGCCTCGTTCAGGGACAGGCTGTACCGGCCGTTGTGGGGGATGTGGTAGAGGGCGCAGGTTCCCTCGTCCCAGCTGACCTGGTCCGTTGTCAGGTCGATGGTCCAGGTGCCGAGGCTGGCGGCTTCGAGGGCCAGACGATACTGCTTCTCGAGAAGCCGAAGGGCATCCTCGGCCTTCCTCTGAGCGTGGATATTGGTGCTGGTGCCGAACCAGCGTGTCGCCTTGCCTGAAGAATCCTGGAAGGGCGCAGCCCGGCTGAGCACCCATTCGTACCCTCCGGCCGCATTCCGGATTCTGTGTTCGCATTCGTAAGGCTGGCCTGTTTCGAGAGATTGCTGCCATCGGGCCTGGACCTGCGGCAGGTCGTCGGGATGGACGGCCCGGTGCCATCCCGCGCCGATGGATTGCTCGGGCGTGAGGCCCGTGAACTCATGCCAGCGCCGGTTGAAGTAATCGTGATACCCCTCGGGACGAACCGACCAGACGAGCTGCGGCAGAGATTCCGCCAGAACAGCGAACTGGTTCTCGGTTTCGTTGAAATTCACCCTCTTCTCCTTGATCAGACGCTCTTACGGCCAAGTTACAACATAGTGACATTGTTCGAGGCCTTTTCGAGGCTGGCAACGCATATCCGCCTCAAACTATGATTTCCCCAGCACAAAGGTAGCCCCCGCCAGGGTAAAGGATTAAGAAGCCCCTCAGCGACTGGCGGTTCCGACAGCCAGCGCATAGATGCAGGACAGCCCGCCAGCCGATAAGGCGACGTTTCCAACGCTTGAGGCTGATTGACCATTCTGATGAACGATATGAGCCCTCATCCGGCCTCCCCTCCGGAAATGTCATCTGCTGAAGACCTCCACCCGAAGGAGCGTCGCTCCCGCCGCTTCGCCTGGATCGGCATGGCGGCGAGCCTTCTTCTATTCGGCACGTCCATCGTCGTTCTCTGGCACATTGTCTCCGGAATTGACGTCAACGAGCTGAAATCAGCCTTCACGGCGGCGAGCCTTCGCCAGATCGGTCTCGCCATCCTGTTCACGACGTTGAGCTACAGCCTGCTCACCTGCTACGATGCCATCGCGCTCAGGCAGCTGAAGCTGCAGATCCCTTATCGCACCACGGCTCTGGCCTCGTTTACGAGCTACGCGGTCAGCTTCACCTTGGGGTTTCCCCTGCTGACGGCAGGCACCGTCCGCTACTGGATCTACTCGTCG
>DASQTM010000066.1:0-4636 GCA_035641875.1 Microvirga sp.
CGTGGTGGTGTCCAACGCCACCCTGCACAACGAGGATTACATCCGCGGCATCGGCGGCAACGGCGAGAAGATCCGCAACGGGGTCGACATCCGCATCGGCGACACGGTGACGATCCAGCGCGCCGGCGACGTGATCCCGAAAGTGCTCGACGTGGTGCTGGATAAGCGCCCGGCCGATTCCAAGCCTTATGAATTCCCCACTCAATGCCCCGCCTGCGGCAGCCATGCGGTGCGGGAGGCCAATCCCCGCACCGGCAAGGAGGACGCGGTGCGCCGCTGCACCGGCGGCCTCATCTGCCCGGCCCAGGCCCGGGAGCGGCTCAAGCATTTCGTCTCCCGCAACGCCTTCGACATCGAGGGGCTGGGCGAGCAGCGCATCGACGATTTCTATGCGGAGGGCCTGATCCGGCGGCCGCAGGACATCTTCACCCTGGAGGAGCGGAACGCCCGCAGCCTCAAGCGCCTGGAGAACCGGGAAGGGTGGGGCGAGACGAGCACGAAGAATCTCTTCGCGGCCATCGAGGCGCGCCGCACGGTGTCCCTCAACCGCTTCATCTTCGCCCTGGGCATCCCGCATATCGGCGAGACCTCGGCCCGGCTGCTGGCGCGCCATTTCCATAGCTTCGAAGCCTTGCGCGAAACCGCCAGGGCGGCGGCCGATCCGGAATCGGAAGCGCGCGCCGAGCTGACCGCTATCGGCGGCATCGGCCCCGTGGTGGTCCAGACCATGGTGGAGTTTTTCAAGGAGGCGCACAACGAGGAGATGCTCGACGCCCTCCTGGCCCAGGTGAATGTGGAGCCCTTCGAGGCGCCTGCGACCGCGGGTTCCCCCGTGGCCGGCAAGGTTGTGGTCTTCACGGGCTCCCTCGAACAGATGACCCGCGAAGAGGCCAAGGCCATGGCCGAGCGCCTGGGAGCCAAGGTGGCGGGCTCCGTGTCCAAGAAGACCGATATCGTGGTGGCCGGCCCCGGCGCGGGCTCCAAGCTCAACAAGGCCAAGGAGTTCGACGTCCAGGTCATGGACGAGGACGGCTGGTTCGCCCTTGTGGGGCGGGGGTGAGATTCCTGTCCAAGACAGAGGGCTCCGCCTGTGGCAAGGTGCGGCCATGACGGTGATTGACCCTGTGGTCTCGCTCGATCCCGATTTGAGGATTGCGGGCGACGTGACGCATTTCTGGCGGGTGCCGCGCTATCGCGGCCTCGACTGCCTGCGCGCGATCTTCCGGCGCTATGCCTATGCCCGGCACAGCCACGACACCTACGCCATCGCGGCCATCCTCTCCGGCTGCGAGACGTTTTTCCATCGCGGCGAGCAGCGCTATGCCTGGCCGGGCAGCATCGCGGTCGTCTGTCCCGACGAGATCCACGATGGGGAACCCTATGGCGGCGGCTTCGAGTACCGGACGTTCTATCCCTCGCCGGAGCTGATGCAGGAGATCGCCGAGGACGTTGCGGGCCGCCCGCTCAGCCGCCCGCCCTGGTTCAAGTGCTCGGTGATCGACGATCCGGAGCTGGCGCGGGCCCATGCGGAGCTTCACGCCTGCCTGTCCCTTGAAGGACACTGGACCTCCGAGATGGAGCAGGACACCCGCCTGATCGATTTCCTGAGCCGCCTGATCGCCCGGTGGGCGGATCTCGATACCCTGCCGCCCGTCCGCTACGGCGCGCGCGGCATCGTCCGGGTGCGGGAGTATCTGGACGCCCACCTGGGCGAGGAGGCCGATCTCGCGGATCTGGCGAACCTGGCGGGCCTGTCCCGCAGCCATTTCATCCGCGCCTTCAGCAAGGAAACCGGGCTGACGCCGCACGCCTACCTGATCGATCGGCGCTTCCGGGCCGCGAGCCGCCTCCTCGGCAAGGGCGAGGCTCCGGGCGATGTGGCGGCCGCCTGCGGATTCTTCGACCAGAGTCACCTGAACCGGGTGTTCAAGGCCCGCATGGGCGTCACCCCCGGGGCATACCGCACGGCGTGAGACCGCACTTTCGTCCAAGACCGCCCAGCATCCCTGCGCCATAAGGCGCGGAACGATGAGCAGGACCATGGATCGACCCAACCCCTATTCCACCTCCGCCCGCCGCGAGATGCGGGCCGGATTGCGCGACATCGCGCCCGTGATGGTCGCGGCCGTTCCCATCGGCCTGCTCTTCGGCGCCATCGCGGCCGCCAAGGGCATGTCTCCGGCCGAGGTGGCGCTTATGTCGGCCCTGGTCTTCGCGGGCGGGGCGCAGTTCGCCGCCATCGAGACCTGGGTTCATCCCGCTCCCATCGCGGCGCTCGCCTTCGCCACCTTCCTGATCAATGCGCGCCACGTGCTCATGGGGGCGTCCCTCTCGCCCAAGGTCAGGATGTCGCGCGCTCAAAAGCTGATCGCATTCTATTTCATCACCGACGAATCCTGGGCGCTCTCCGAGCGGCGCGCCCTCGACCGGCCGGTGACGGGGGCCTACTGGGCCGCCATGGCCGCCGCCCTCTGGGCCAACTGGACCCTCTCCGGCGCCCTGGGAGCCGTGCTCGGCTCCCTGCTGGGCGATCCGGCCAGAATCGGAGCGGATTTCGCCTTCACAGCCCTGTTCATCGGCCTCATCGCAGGCTTCGGGCGAAGCCGCGTGACCCTGATCACCGTGGCGGTCAGCGCAGGCGTCGCCGCTCTGGTGCATCACTTCATCGGCGCGCCCTGGCACGTGGCCTCGGGAGCCCTGGCGGGCATTGCCGCGGCCTATCTCTCCGCATCCGACGAGGCGCGCCCATGAGCTTCGACACCACAA
This sequence comes from Microvirga sp., assembly GCA_035641875.1. Taxonomy (GTDB): domain Bacteria; phylum Pseudomonadota; class Alphaproteobacteria; order Rhizobiales; family Beijerinckiaceae; genus Microvirga. The sequence continues at coordinate 2,767 of DASQTM010000066.1, forward strand.
CCGTCCTCGCCATTCTGGCCATGGCGGCGGTCACCTACGTCACCCGCATCGCCGGCCTCTTCGTGGCGGACCGCCTGGTGCTCACCGGCCGCGCCAAGGCCGCCTTCGACGCCATCCCGCCCGCGGTTCTGGTGGCCGTGATCGCCCCCACGGCGCTCACGACCGGATGGGCGGAGGCGATTGCGGCCGCCATCACGGCAATCGCCGCGTTCAGGCTGCCGCTGCTCGCCACCGTCGCGGTGGGGGTGGTCTCCGTGGTGGCGCTGCGGAATTTCCTGTGAAACTCCCCCTGTCATTCCGGGGAAGATCACATAGCTCCCCTGTCATCCCCGCGCAGGCGGGGATCCATAACTACGAGGGCTGGGGGAAGAGAGCCATGAGATCGGCTGTGCTTCATCCTGCCCTTTTAGCGGTTATGGATTCCGGGCTCCGCTCCGCGGCCCTGGGATGACAGCGCTCGATGTTCAGCCGATCGCCCGCGTCGCCTGATCGAGCCATGCGCGCGTGTCCGGGTCGAGGTCTGGCCCGATCCGCTCGCGCACCGCGGCGTGATAGGCGTCGAGCCACGCGATCTCGCCGGTGGTCATGATCGAGGGCTCCACCAGGCGCAGGTCGATGGGCGTGAAGGTGAGCGTCTCGAAGCCCAGCATCTCCCGGTCGCCGCCGGGGATGGTGCGGGGCTCTACGAGGATCAGGTTCTCGATGCGGATGCCGTAGGCGCCCGGCTTGTAGAAGCCCGGCTCATTGGAGAGCATCATGCCGGCCTCCAGCGGCGTGTGTCCGGTCTTGGCGATGCGTTGCGGCCCCTCGTGCACGGACAGATAGCTGCCGATGCCGTGGCCCGTGCCGTGGTCGAAATCGAGTCCGGCCTCCCAGAGGGGCTTGCGGGCAAACGCGTCGATCTGCGCCCCCGTTACGCCCTTTGGAAAGACCGCCTGCGCAATGGCGATATGGCCTTTCAGGACGCGAGTGAAGCGGTCCTTCATCTCGGGGCTCGGCGCGCCCACGATGATCGTGCGCGTGATGTCGGTGGTGCCGTCCTCGTATTGCGCGCCGGAGTCGATGAGGAAGATCTGGTCGGTCTCGATCCGCCGGTTGCTGGACGTGGTGACGCGATAATGGGGCAGGGCGGCATTGGGGCCGGCTCCCGAAATGGTCGGGAACGAGATGTTCCTGAGCGCCCCGGTCTCGACGCGGAAGGTCTCGAGCGCCTCGACCGCGTCGATCTCCGTCAGGCCTCCGCGCGGGGCTTCCCGGTCGAGCCAGGCCAGGAAGCGAGCCACCGCCACCCCATCCCGCAGGTGGGCGGCGCGGGAGCCTGCGATCTCCGCCTGATTCTTCACCGCCTTCATCAGGGCGATGGGATCGGCGCCCCCGTCGACCGTTCCGCCGGCCGCCTCGATGCGGCGGATCAGGGCGACCGCGCCGGTGGCGGAATCGACGCGAACCTTGCCGCCCCGGCGGCCGAGATCGTCGAGGGCCTCCTGGAACGAACCGACCGGCGCGAAATCCGCAAGATCGCCCACGGCGGCGCCGGCCTCGTTCGTGACCTTCGCGGGATCGAAGAAGAGGCTCGCCCGGCCCTCCCTGGGCAGGATCGCATACCCCAACGGGAGTGGCGTATGCCCCACGTCGCCGCCGCGCAGGTTGAAGGCCCAGGCGAGGTTGTGCGGATCGGAGATGACGACAGCGTCGAGCTTGGCCTCCGCCATCTTCCGGCGGATCCGCTCCAGCTTCGAAGGAGCATCCTCGCCCGCATATTCGAGAGGATGGGGCCGCACCGGAGCCTGCGGCGGGGCAGGGCGGTCGATCCAGATCACATCGATCAGGTTCATGTCGACCGGGGCAAGCGCGCCTCCGGCCCGCTGCA
>DASQTM010000067.1:0-7802 GCA_035641875.1 Microvirga sp.
GACCACGTTCGCCAGGGCGCGAGCCTCCTGCTCGTCCCGGACGAAGAGATGAGCCTCTACCCGTTCTTCCCGCACTGGCAGGCCGTGAAGGTTCAGGCCCGAAAGGGGACGCTTTGGGCCGGCGACTGGGCGTCCTCCTTCGCGTGGATGCGCCGCTCGGGGCACTTTGCCCGCTTCCCGTCGGGCCCGCTGCTGGACGAGACCATGGATCGGGTGCTGCCGGATTACGTGATCTCGGGCTGCAATCTCCTGGACTTCCAGGCCCGCGTGTTCGCTGGTCTCGTGGTCGGCTGGATCCACAAGCCGGTGGCTCTGGGCGTCGAGCGCTCCTATGGCCGCGGCCGCATGGTGGCCTCGACCCTTCGGCTGTTCCGGGATGCGCCCTTGGCCGATCCCACCGCGACCCTGCTGCTCGACTCCTTGGTGGAACTCGCCGTCGAGGCGCGTGCGCCGCGCCTGGAAGAAGCCGTCAGGGCTGCCGAAGCGGCGGCCTGAGCCGGTCGGTCCATCCGAAGAAATGAAAAAGGCCCGGCGAGGTTGTCCCGCCGGGCCTTTTTCTTGAGAAAACGAAGAATTACTCTGCTGCCATCCTCATGGCGTCCATCGACCAGTCCATCTCGCTGTCGTGGAAGAAGCGGTCGACCGCGATCTCAAGGCTCGGCATGAGGATGCCGCGCTCGGTCGACAGGGCGGTATTCAGCGCAGCGCCGTTCTGGATTTCGACGATGGCGCTCGCGTCGAGTCCGGCGCGCTCGGCCACCATGACGGCAAAGTTGCGCCACGACACCTCGCCGAGATTGGCCATGTGCCAGAGGCCCGCGCCGCCATCGATCAGCAGGTCGAGGGAGGTGTTCACGAGGTCGGGCACATAGGTGGGCGACACCACGTCGGCGCTGGCTTCGACGCCCTCGCCCCGGCTCAGGGTGTTCAAGGCCGACCAGACGAAGTTGTAGCGGTCCCAGGGGCCGAAGAAGGCGCTGGTGCGGATGACGAGAGCTTTGTCATGGGCGCCGAGCACCCGGCGCTCGGCCTCGGCCTTGCTCGCCCCGTAGACGGTCGCGGGATTGACCTCGTCGCTCTCCACATAAGGCCGCTCGAGCGAGCCGTCGAAGACGAGGTCGGACGAGAACGTGACGAGGGGAATCCCCGCCTCGGCGCAAGCCTGAGCCAGCACCTCGGCCCCGAGGGCGTTTTCCCTGAAGCACCGCTCCGCATCGTTCTCGGCCTCCGCGACACGCACATAGCCTGCGGTGTTGATCACCGCCCACGGCTTGTGACAGGCCAGCGCCTCCGCGACGCTCTTGCGGTCTTCGATGTTCATGTCGCCCCGCCCGACCAGCGTATGATCGAGCCCGCGGAAGTCGCACAGGCGCGAGAAGGCGCGGCCGAGCGTTCCGGTGGCGCCGGTGATCAGAAGCTGACGCGGCGCGCCCACGAGGCGGCAGGCATTCGATTTACGCGCCGGCGGCTTGTAGAAGCGGATGTCGCGCTTCCACCAGCCCGCCCGGTCGAGCACCGGATGATCGTAGTCCCCCGTCTTGGCAAGGGACTCGGCGGCGTGGGCCAGCGCCGTGCGCCGGGGTTCGGGAGCGCGCACATCGAAAGGCCCCGGCTCGTAGAAGCCGCTGCGCCTGGTCAGAAGGCTGTTCCAGTCCACCGCCCCGTACAGGGACCAGACCGTGACCGCCCGGATGTCGGCGCCCTCATCGCGCAAGGCCTGCACGCCGTTCCACACTTCCATGAGCCAGCGCAGCTGGTCGTCGCGGGTGCAGCCATGGTGCGCTTCCGTCACGGCGATGGGCCGCCTGTAGCGCTCCCACACCTCCCGCAGGCGGGCGGTGGGACCGAGATCCCGGGACGGCAGCGGCATGCGCACGGCCTCGGCATCCGCATAATCGTGCCTGCCGTTTCCGCCCCAATGGTGCTGCGGATAGCGCGACAGGCGCTCGTCGAGATAGCGCTCGCTCGTCAGGTAGTGGTTGATGCCGATGATGTCCGGCGCGGCGTCGGCCTCGAGGAAGAGTTCGAGGTCCTCCTCGGCGACGCCGTGATCGAGCAGGATGCGCCACCAGGGATGGTGGCGGTCCACCATGCCGCACAGGAGGTCGAAGCTTAAGAAACGGCGCTGGTTCTCGTGCTCGGCCTGATAGGCGAGCGCCGGCGTCGAGAAGGTCTTGCCCATGTCGTCCGTCTGCACGAGCCCTGCATCGGGGCGCACCTTGCGGATGGCGCGCATGGACAGAACGGTGGCCTTGCACTCGTTGACGAGGATCTTGAGGAAGGCCTCGTAGCTTGTTCCGTGCGGATACCAATGGCCGTAGAGACCGGAGAACCTCGCCGTGGTGAGCGGCTCGTTCACGGGCGTGTAGAGATCGAGATGAGGATAGCGCTCGGCCACATGGGCCGCATGGCGCGCCAGGAGCTCGGGCCAGGCCGGGTCGAGCATGTGGGTGTAGTGCGGCCCGCTGCCGTGATGGCACAGGCCCGCAATGGGACGGATTCCAAGCTCCTGAAGCCGCCCCAGGCGAATATCGTGCCAGGAGAAATCGGTGCGGTCCGGGCTCTCGGGAGAGATCGTCTCCCAGAGCACCGGGTGCCGCAAGGTGCGAATTCCGAGTTCAGCGATCCGGTCGAGATCTTCGATGCGGTCGCTGTGCCCGGTTTCCAAGCTTTGGTCGCGGTAATCGTCGCCGACGCGGGCGATAGTACATTCCAGCCCGCCCCAAAGCTCTAGTGGTCGATTCATCACGCAACTCCGAGCCATTACATCAAGTGTCCGACAACGATGCTTGGCGCGGATTGTTCGATGCTGATTTTCATTATGAGACCAGGGCGGCCGAGGACGGCATTGCCTTGACGGCGGAAGTATCCGCGCCGACCGGCAACGACTCATTGATGCGCCGGAACGTGGCGAGAGCCTGCCCGACGATCTGGTCCATGTTGTAGTAGCGGTAGGTGGCAAGGCGTCCCACGAACCACACGTCCGGCGTCGCCAGGGCCAGGCGCTCGTACTTCTTGAAGAGCTCCTGATTTTCCGGCTTCGGAATGGGATAGTAGGGGTCGCCTTCGGCGGACGGATACTCGTAGGTGAGCGCCGTCTTGGCGTGCTCCTGACCTGTGAGGTGCTTGTATTCCGTGACGCGGGTGTAGTCCTTCGTCTGCGGATAATTGATCACGCCCACAGGCTGGTGCCAGGTCGTCTCAAGCGTCACGTGCTCGAAGCGCAGGGACCGGTAGGGCAGCCTGCCGAACTGGAACTTGAAGTACTCGTCGATGGGACCGGTGTAGATCACGCGGCGATGCGGGACGATGTGCTTGATGTCCTCGTAATCGGTCTGCGTCATCACATGGATGTTCGGATGGCTCACCATCTTCTCGAACATGCGGGTGTAGCCGTGCTTGGGCATGAACTGGAATTCGTCGGTGAAGTAACGGTCGTCCCGGTTCGTGCGGGTCGGCACGCGGGAGGTCACCGACTTGTCCAGTTCGGACGGGTCGAGGCCCCATTGCTTGCGGGTATAGCCGCGGAAGAACTTCTCGTAGAGCTCACGGCCGACGGTGGACACGACCACGTCCTCGGAGGTCTTGACCTCTCCGATGGTCTCGGCCCGCTCGGCAAACCAGTCCTGCAACTGCTCGGAGGTCAGCTTCAGGCCATAGAGCTTGTTGACTGTATCGAGGTTGATGGGGATCGGCACCTGCATGCCGTCCACTTCGGCGAGCACCCGGTGCTCGTAGAAGCGCCATTCCGTGAAGCGCGAAAGATGATCGAAGATCTGCTTCGAGTTGGTGTGGAAGATGTGGGGCCCGTACTGGTGGATGAGCAGACCCTCGTCATCGTACCGGTCATAGGCGTTGCCGCCCACATGGTTGCGACGGTCGATGAGAAGAACACGCTCGTTGCGCTCGCTGGCGAGACGTTCCGCCAGAACGCTGCCCGCAAAGCCGGCGCCGACAATCAGCCAATCATACATTCTAAGGTCACTCCGCAGGCGTCGTAGCATAAACAGGAAGAGAGGAAGCGGCGCGATCCGCCGTTGCGTCGCCGGTCACATCCAGCATCAGCTTGTGCATGGACGCCCAGGTCTTGTCCCAGGAGCCGGCGGAAAGATGCCGGTCGACCCTGGCCAGCCAGGGCTCCTTCGGGCGGGCGAAGATGGTCTCGACCTTCGCCACGACCTCGTTGGCGGTCCTGGCGATCTCCACCAGACTTTTTTCCCCGTAGGGCCGCACCACATCGGTGATGGCCGTGGAGACCACCGGCACGCCGGCGGCGAGGAATTCGGGCGTCTTGGTGGGGCTGATGAACTTCGTCGCCTCATTAAGGGCGAAGTTCATGAAGCCCACGTCCCAGCCGGCCAGGTAGTTCGGCAGCTCGTTGTAGGACTTTCCGCCGAGCCAATGGATGTTGGGCGCCTGCGGCAGGGAGGCGGGATCGATCTTCACCACCGGGCCGATCATCACGAAATGCCAGTCGGGACGCAGACCGGCCACTTCCGCCACCAGATCCACGTCCATGCGCTCGTCGACGACGCCGAAGAAGCCGAGGCGCGGATGGGGAATATGCGCCTGATCCTCCGGATCCTGGCGGATCGAGCGCGCTTTCGAAAAATGGTTGAAGTCGATGGAGGACGGGAAGCCGTGAACGCTGCGATGACGGTGGCGCTTGGCCTCGTAGAGGCTCATGCCGCCCGTGAAAACGAGATCGCAGCGCGCGAAGAGACTATTCTCCAGATCCAGCAATTCCTGCGAAGCGCCGCGGAAGAGGGACAGCTCGTCCATGTTGTCGTAGATGCACAGGTCGCATTCCAGGTCGCTCGTGAAGGCGAGCGCCATCGGCGTATAATACCAGAACACCCGGGAATTGGCGGACTCGCGGCCGATCAGGCCTTCGATCAGGTCGTGCTGCTCGGCGATCACGTCCTCATGGGACAGGCCTTCCGGCAGGATCGGCACGGCGATGGTCACGCCCTGGGGCCGGTCGCTGATATCCATGTGCGCCTTGGCGCCGGGCTTGAAGATCGGCTCTTCGATGATCAGCACGTTGTAGTGCTTGGCGGCTCGGCTGAGGAGGTGTTGAGGACGCTGCCAGACGAAATCCCATCGAAGGTGCGAGAAGCAGACAAGGAGAGGCTTTTGGGGGTCGGCCTTGAAAGGCAAACGAAGGGCATGCGGCTGCGTTCTCAAACGCTCATGCATAGCGCGATCCTCAAATACGGTTATGTTGTCACGATCGGACGGAAATCACAGTCCGGGGCGATGAAAACGACGACTTCAGTGAAGCGCACCGGCAGTCAGCCGCGGTCGCAATCGAATATTCAACGCAGTTGATGCAATTTGGTTCCATAAGCGTTCATCTTCGTGAACGACTATTCATGCCTATACGCAGGATCACTTCTTCTCCAGCATCAGTGTCCCCTGCTTTTGGATGAAGGTCTTCGCCTTCTCGGCCACCATAGCCAGGATCCATGGCAACTGTACTTCAACCCGCACGTGATCTTCCGCCACCTGGAGGAAGCCGTTGATGGTCTGCCCCATGGCTCCGACGCGAAAATCCATCCGGTCCCCGGTCCATGTCTCCTGGATCGTGGCAATCTTGTCCCCGAACTGGGATTTCAGCTGCGTGAGGCCGCCCTGGAGGCGGCGCGTCGCTTCGATCTTGCCGAGATTGTGGGGAAGGGAAACGACAAGGGGTTTGGACATCGTGATGCTCCGCTACTCACACGACAAGCAGGCGGTTGGTCTCCGGTTCCGTCAAAGCGCCTTCGGCGCGGTTGCTTCGAGCAATGTTCCGGCCCATTTCGTCATCGAATTCGGCCACAGGGCTACGCGCCTGCATGGCGCGGTCTCGCGCTAGAGCATGTCGACGCGGATCGCCCGCATGACGATGGTTTCCTGGTTGAAGCGCCGCTCCAGTTCCGCCCGGTAGCGCTCCCACCAGGCGTGATCGAGTTCGCGGGTCATGATCTCGAACACAACGATGTCGTCGTGGTTCGTGTGGCCACCCTCCTTCCAGACCCCTTCCGCAGGGGCGCGGGTGAAGCTCGTGATGCCGCCGAAGCGTTCCGCCAGTTCCGAGCGCACGCGCCCGTAATCGGCCCTGTCGAAACGGCGGCCCGCATTATCGGCCAGCGGCAGGAGAATTTGAACCAGATGCATCGCCAAGGATCCCGACATCTCATGCCGCAGCGGCGCGTCAAGGCGCGCCCTGCGCCCTGCAACAAGACATAGTCCAGGCGATGGGAAAGGCGAGACCTCGTCGGCGCTCAGGCGTGCAGGGCCGAAAAGAGGCTCACGTCGGTGGCGGGCAGGCTGTGGTCGACCCGGTAGGGGCCGGACGGTTTCGAGACGCGCCAGGGATGGCTTGTCGAGGCGTGGTACGCCTCGGAGGGGCGCAGGCGGCGGGCGGTGCCGTCCGCCTGAACCTCGTCGATCACCACAAAGCCGAAGATGGTGAGCCGCGTCGCCGCAACCTTGGTCGCCCGGTCGCCCGCGGCCACCGCGAGCGAGCCCGCGGCATAGACCGCGTCCATGAGGCTTCGTTGATCGCAGCCGTGGTGGGCCGACGAGCGCGCCCCCGGAAAGCGGATGACGTTCGTCGGCTGAGACGATCTCGATTCCATGTAAGCAACCCTTGGTCCCGAATCAGGCCCGAGGATCGCCGCAAGGCATTAAGATGCGCCTAATCTAGTCGAGCCGGTGCAGGGAGACGTAGCCCGTGCCGCTGGAGGTGAGCCCCAGGGACTGGGCCGGGCCCCTCGCCAGATCGATGATGCGCCGATGGGCGAAGGGACCGCGATCGTTGACCCGCACGACCACCGAGCGGCCGTTGGCTTCGTTCACCACGCGCAGGCGCGTGCCGAAGGGCAGGGAGCGGTGCGCGGCGGTCATTTCGTTGGAGTTGAACCGTTCCCCGCTCGCGGTCCGGCGGCCATGGAAGCCGGGGCCGTACCAGGAGGCCATGCCTTTCTGAAGGGCCCTGCCGGTCTGGATATTGGCCTGGAAAATCGAGCCGGTGGCGGTGGGATCGTTGGAGGCGGTCGTGTTGCAGGCGGCGACGAACAGAAGTGGCGCCATGAGAGAGGCGCGGGTGAGGATATTCTTCAAATGCAATCTCCCCTTGCTTTGTGTTGGCAAGAGAAGCTGAACCCTAAGAAGGCAAGAATATGGCAGCATCATCCTTCCGTTGCACGTATAATCCTAATGAGACAGCTGGCGGACCAAGAAAATAGCCTCTCCAATAGCCAAGCTTTTTGAGTTATAGCCTTGATACTATATCTCTACGCTCGCGTTGCAGCGATCTTCTATGAAGAAAATCGCGATTGACCCCTGGTCTTGCCGAAGGCCTGATCTAGTTGAGTCCCGTTCCTCTTCCACCCGGGACGCGCGAGGGCTGCCGCTTCATGTCGAATCTCCACCCAACGCCCGGTGTCGCCATCATCGGCGCAGGGCCGGGAGGCCTTGCCTCCGCCATGCTCCTCGCCCGGGAAGGCGTGCCGGTCACGGTCTTCGAGCGCGAGCCTGCGGTGGGCGGTCGCACCCGCACCATTCGCGCGCCGGGGGGCTACGCCTTCGACATCGGCCCTACGTTCTTCCTCTATCCGCGCGTCCTGAAGGATATCTTCGAGGCCTGTGGCGAGCGGCTCGAAGATCACGTGGACCTCAAGCGCCTCGATCCGCAATACCATCTCGTCTTCGAAGGCGGCGGCGCGCTTCGCGCCACCTCGGACCTGCCGCGCCTCGAACAGGAGATCGCCCGCATCGCTCCGGCCGATGCGCGCAACGTGCGCCGTTTCTTCGAC
>DASQTM010000068.1:0-5209 GCA_035641875.1 Microvirga sp.
GCAACTCGATGGAGATGTTGTCGGGAGTCTTGACGAAGGCCAGGTAGCCGTCGCGGGGCGGACGGTTGATGGTGACGCCCGCATCCATCAGCCTCTGGCAGGTCTCGTAGATATCGTCGACCCGGTAGGCGAGATGGCCGAAATTCCGGCCGCCGGAATACTCATGCTCGTCCCAGTTGTAGGTCAGCTCCAGCAGCGGGGCCTTGCTGTCGCGGGACTTTTCCACGTCATCGGGAGCCGCCAGGAAGACCAGGGTGAAGCGCCCCTTCTCGTTCTCGATCCGGCGGACCTCCACGAGCCCGAACTTGTTGCAGAAGAAATCCAGCGACTGCTCGAGGTTGGACACTCGCACCATCGTATGAAGGTATTCCATGATCGTCTCCCGTTGTTCGGGCTAGGTGATGGCGCATCCGCCGGGGAGTTCAAGGCCCGCCTTGCTCCTGCGCGAAAAAAGCCTTGGATTGGCTCAAGGAGAAGCGCCTGCTAACAAGGCTCGTTCAGGCGGCTTGAACCACGCCCGGGCCTCCGGCCCCTCACGCAGCACCGATTCACGAGAATATCCGATGCGCACCGATACAGCCCAGATTGTCCGCCTGGCGGATTACCGGCCCAGCGACTTCCTGATCGACCGCGTCGAGCTGGATTTCAGGCTTCACCCCACCGCCACGCGGGTGAAGGCGACCCTGTTCCTAAGGCCCAACCCTCTCGGCCGGCCCGATGCGCCCCTGGCGCTCGACGGGGACGAGGTGAACCTCAAGGCCCTGGCCCTCGATGGGCGCGCCCTGCCCGAGGGCGCGTTCGAGGCTTCGCCGCAATCTCTCGTAATAGCCCAGCCTCCGCGCCAGCCCTTCACCCTGACGATCGAGACCGAGATCGACCCGACCGCGAACACCAAGCTCATGGGCCTGTACCGGTCGAGCGGCAATTACTGCACCCAATGCGAGGCGGAAGGGTTCCGGCGCATCACCTATTTCCTCGACCGGCCCGACATCCTGGCCGTCTACACCACCCGGATCGAGGCCGAGCGGGACGAGGCTCCGGTTCTCCTCGGCAACGGCAATCCGGTGGAGAGCGGCGCGGTCGAGGGCACGAACCGGCATTATGCCGTCTGGCACGACCCGCACCCCAAGCCGTCCTATCTGTTCGCGCTCGTGGGCGGCCAACTCGGAAAAGTGGGCAAGACCTTCACCACCATGAGCGGACGGGCGGTGGAGCTTGCGGTCTATGTGGAGCCCGGCAAGGAGAGCCGGGCCGACTACGCTCTGGACGCCCTCGAGCGCTCCATGCGCTGGGACGAACGGGTCTTCGGCCGCGAATACGACCTCGACGTGTTCAACATCGTGGCCGTGTCCGATTTCAACATGGGCGCCATGGAGAACAAGGGCCTCAACGTCTTCAACGACAAATACGTGCTCGCAAGCCCGGAGACCGCGACGGACCTGGACTACGCCAACATCGAGGCGATCATCGCCCACGAGTACTTCCACAACTGGTCCGGCAACCGGGTCACCTGCCGCGACTGGTTCCAGCTCTGCCTCAAGGAGGGCCTGACGGTCTTCCGCGACCAGGAGTTTTCGTCCGACGAGCGTTCGCGGCCCGTGCACCGCATCGCCGAGGTGAAGACCCTGCGGGCGCGGCAGTTCCTGGAGGATTCAGGCCCCCTCGCCCATCAGGTGCGGCCGACGCAATACCGGGAGATCAACAACTTCTACACGGCGACGGTCTATGAGAAGGGCGCCGAGATCGTGCGGATGCTCAAGACCATCATCGGTGAGGATGATTTCCGGCGCGGCATGGACCTCTATTTCGAGCGCTGCGACGGCACCGCCGCCACGGTGGAGGATTTCCTGAAGGCCTTCGCCGACGTGACGGGCCGCGACCTCGCCCATTTTGCCCGCTGGTACGAGCAGGCGGGAACGCCGCGCGTCACGGTTGCAGGGCATTACGACAGGGCGGCGCAAACCTACCGGCTCGACTTCGCGCAGAGCACGCCGCCGACCCCGGGTCAGGCGACGAAGGAACCCATGATGATCCCGGTCGCGCTGGGCCTCGTGGCCCAGGACGGGAGTCGCCTCGACGCCGCCTGCGACCGCGTGAACCCGAACGGCGTTTTCATCCTCGACAAGGAAGCCGACAGCATCACCTTCACGGGGGTGGCCTCGCCCCCCGTGCCCTCGCTCTTCCGCGCCTTCTCGGCGCCGGTGAAGACATCCCTCGATCTTTCAAGCGAGGAGTTGCTCGTCCTGCTGCGGCACGATGCGGATGCATTCAACCGCTGGCAGGCGGCCCAGACCGTCGCCATGCGGCTGTTGGTGAACCTGTCAAAGGGTGCGGCGGTGGACGAGCGGGAGATCGATGCCCTCTCGGCGGCGCTCGGCGCCTTCATGGATGCGGACGCCCTGAGCGATCCGGCCTTCGCGGCCCTTGTCCTGGCGCTTCCCAGCGAAGCGGACGTTGCGCAGGAGATCGGCGCGGACGTGGACCCCGACGCCATTCATCAAGCACGGCGCCAGTTGCGCCGGCGCATCGGCCTGGATTGCCGGGAGCGCCTGCAGCGCTTCCACGGAGCGCTCGCTGACGCGGGAGCCTACAGCCCCGATGCGGCAAGCGCCGGGCGACGGGCCTTGCGCAATGCCTCCCTGGATCTTCTCGCCGCAGCCGACCGGGAGCTTGGAGAGAAGCTCGCCCTCGAGCAGTTCGATCGAGCGAGCAACATGACGGACCGCATGGCGTCCTTGAGTGTTCTGATGAATCTGCCGGGGGACGCCCGCGAGAGGGCCATCGCCGCGTTCGAGCGGCGCTATCACGACGAGCCTCTCGTGCTCGACAAGTGGTTCACGCTCCAGGCCGTGATTCCTGAGGAGGACACCCTCGAGCGCGTGAGGCGCCTGATGGGACACCCCGCCTTCTCCATGAGCAACCCGAACCGGGTGCGCGCTCTGATCGGTAGTTTCGCCATGCTGAACCAGGTGCAGTTCAATCGCGTCGATGGAGCAGGCTATGAGTTCCTGGCGGAGATCGTGTTGCGGCTCGACGAGGCGAATCCGCAGCTCGCGGCGCGACTCCTCACCTCCTTCGGCACATGGCGGATGATGAATCAAGCCCGTCGTTCAAAGGCCCGTCAAACATTGCTGGCGATTGCCGGAAAGCCGAACCTTTCCCGCGATGTAGCAGATATCGTGAATCGATCGGTCGAAGAAAGCTGAGATGACGCAAGGTTCTGATACGGCTGGATTTTTCCTGTTATCCAAGCAATCCTCAGGCAGGCCGAGTCTAGGAAATTTTTTATTAACCGGACAGGCCGCATAGCTAGACAAATCACCTTCCCGTGATTCTATTGTTAGTGATTCGGAGAGATGCGGCACGTCCTTCCGAAGCAGGACGCAAATGGTTCCGGAGGAACATCGCATGGCGGGGGCGGTGACCGCGTGCGTACCCGCACGTGCGGGTACGATTCTAGGGGTGACGCGAACTGACGCGAACCCGACCTATCGGCGACTTGAGCAATACGAGCCTCTTCTCAGGCTGGCTGTTCCGGCCGTTCTCATCCTTTTCCTCATCACGCTCGCAGCGAGCGCCTGGATTCAGGTGCGCGATGGGCGCAACGAAACCGTTCTCGACGCCATCAACGACATCGACATCGTCGCCTCCCTGTCGGCGGCGAAATTCACCAACCGGCCTGCTCCTGTCGACCAGGAGCAGGCCGCCGCCCAGCTCAGCGAATTGGTGAAGGGCATGCCGGCCGGCGCTCTGGCGCAGAACCGCACTCTTCTCCTGATCGACCAGACGGGCGCCGTTCTGGCCGTCTACCCGCCGACCGAGACGGCGCCCCGCACCCTCGGCGATGTGCTCGGCGACGCGCAGCCTCTCGCGCTGTTCGCCGACCGGGCTGGCGTGATGACCATCAGGATGCCCGACGGCCATGAGGGAATCGCCACGGTGCGTTCCCTGCACGCCTCATCGGGCCAGATCGCCGTCGTGCAGCCCCTGCCGCATGTTCTCGCCGGCTGGTGGACGCGCACCATCGGCCATGTGTCTCTGCTCGGCGCGACGATCATGGTTCTGCTGGGGATCGGCATCGCCTACGTCATGCAGGCGAACCGCGCCCGGGCCGCCGACGAGGTGTGCGAGAAGGTGCGCGACCGGATCGACTCGGCGCTCAACCGCGGGCGCTGCGGCCTGTGGGACTGGGATATCGGGCGCGGACGCATCTACTGGTCCGACTCGATGTACGAGCTTCTCGGCTACGAGCGGCAGGACGAGTTCCTGTCCTTCGGGGAAGTCAACACCATGATCCATCCGGAGGATCAGGATCTCTATACCCTGGCCGAACAGCTCGCCTCCGCCAGCACCTCGCTTGTCGATTATGAATTCCGCATCCGCAGCGCCGGCGGCGACTGGGTGTGGCTGCGCGCCCGCGCCGAGCTGATGAATGACCCGGACGATGCGGCAAGCCACCTGGTCGGCATCGCCGTGGACGTGACCGAGCAGCGCGGCCTGGAGGAGAAGACCGCCAAGGCCGACGCCCGCCTGCACGACGCCATCGAGGCGATCTCCGAGGCCTTCGTGCTCTGGGACGCCAACAACCACCTCGTGCTGTGCAACTCGAAATTCCAGAAGCTGCACGAGCTGCCTGCCGACACCGTCCTCCAGGGCAAGCCCTACGCCGAAGTGATGGCCCTCGGCCGTCCGCCGGAGGTGCAGCACCAGTTCCTGCGCCAGGAGCGCCAGGACGTGGGCGCGCGCACCTTCGAGGCCCGGCTTCAGGACGGCCGCTGGCTGCAGATCAACGAGCGGCGCACCAAGGACGGCGGCTACGTCTCGGTTGGCACGGACATCACCGCGCTCAAGCGCCACGAGCACCGCTTGGTGGAATCCGAGAAGGAGCTCATCGCCACGGTTCTCGATCTCAAGCAGTCGCGCCAGAAGCTCGAGGCTCAGGCGCAGCAGCTTGCCGATCTCGCCGAGCGCTATCTGGACCAGAAGGCCCAGGCCGAGAGCGCCAACCGGGCCAAATCGGAATTCCTGGCCAATATGAGCCATGAGCTGCGCACGCCGCTGAACGCCATCATCGGCTTTGCGGAAGTGATGCAGAGCGGAATCTTCGGTTCGCTCGGTTCGGACAAGTACGAGGAATACTGCACCGACATCCGCTCGAGCGGCGAATATCTCCTGTCGGTGATCAACGACATCCTCGACATGTCGCGCA
>DASQTM010000069.1:0-5130 GCA_035641875.1 Microvirga sp.
CCGCCGATACGCCCAGGCGCTCGACACGTTGGCGGGGGTCACGGCGACTGCGCTCGTGGCATTGGCCACGACCGGCGGGAGGCCTGCGGCGACGAGAGCCGAGAAGGTGAAGAACGTGCCGCCCCCCGCGATCGCATTGACGAGACCGGCGGCAAGGCCCGAGGCGGCCAGGAGCGCCGCAGTGGTGAATTCCATGATGGACTGATCTTGGAGAACTGATCTTGGCGAGGGGAAGATGGGCCGGAAGAAGTGAGGGCCCAAAGCTAGCACGATGCTGCTTTCGCAGCCCATGAGGCGAAAGTCTACGCCGGAAACGCCCTCTCGAGCGGCCCAAACGGGCTTTTGGGCGCGGTTTGCTGTGGATCGCGCCCCTGCGATCCATTGCCCTCGCGGCCGTATCGGCTGAATTTAGGGAACATGACGAATGTGATCCCGTTCGCGCCGCGCCTGAAGCACGGACAGCCCCCCGCCACGGTGGCGGAGGAGAGGGCTGCGCTTGCGGCCGACCTGATCGATCTCGTCGCCAGCGTTCGGGAGATCACCGGGCGCGTGGCCGCCCTCCCGAGACCGTCCCTGCAGATCGAGCACACAGCCCAGAACCTCCTGGATGCGGGCACGGCCCTGGAGCGTGCGGTGGAGGCCCTTACCGAAGACGGCGAGTGGGTGCCGTTCTAAACGAACCGCATCCCGTCACTTCAAGGCTTCGATGCGCTCCTGCGCCTGGGCGACCCCGAGGGAGCGGGCGCGGGCGTAAAGCTCGCGGGCCTTGCCCGCATCGCCGCGGATTCCGAGCGCCCCCAGCCTGGACAGCACATGCGGATCGAAGGTCTCCGCGAGCAGGAAGGCTGCCCGCGGGTGGCCGGCTTCCATGGACCGTTCGAGCAGAAGGCGCGCTCCGCTGACGTCGCCTCTGCGGAAGAGTTCGTCCGCCCGCACCAGCAGGCGGTCGTCCGTTCTGACGGAGGCCTCAGGCGGCTTGGCCGCCGGAGCCGCCGGCGGAGGCGCGACCTGTCCCAAGGACGGAACGATCCCGCCGAGATCAAGATCCGATGGCGCCGCCGCCGACGCGACCGTGCGCTTCATCGGTTCGGCAGCGGGCAGCCCAGCTGTTTGAGCAACCTGCAGAAGCGGGGACACCGGGAGAGCGGGAGCCGCCTGCGAGGCCTGAGGCGGCGTGACGCTCGCCTCCTGGGTCTTCCGCAGGGCGCGGAGTTCATCGTTCACCCCGGCAAGCTCCTGTGCGAGGGCGTCGCCGCGCGCCTGCGCCCGCGCCAGGGCGTCCTGCATCTCGGCGATGCGGGTGGACGCAGAGCTCTCGCTTTGCGCCCGCGCGTCCTGAACGGCGCGAAGGTCGGACTCGGCCTTTGCGAATTGGCGCCTGGCCTCCTCTTTCTGCTCCCGCTCCTGGCGCAGCGCGTTCTGAATCTCGGCGATGCGGGTGGATTCGGAGGCGGCTCTCTGCGCCTGCGCCGCTTGCAGAGTGTGAAGATCGGCCTCGGCCTTGGCGAGCTGATGCCTGGCATCGTCGCCGCGCGCTCGTTCCTGCTGCCAGGCGTTCTGCACTTCGGAGACCTTGGACTTGGTTGAGGCGATGTTGCGCGTGTGAAGATCCTGAAGGCTGCGATGCTCCTCCTGGAGGCTTGCCAGCTGACGGGAGGCTGCTTCGCTGCGCTCCTGCTCCCGCTTCAGCGCCTGCTGCATCTCGGTCACGCGGGCGGACTCCGAGGACTGGCCTTGAGCCTGCGCGGACCGAAGGGTGCGAAGCTCCTCCTGGAGGCTTGCCATCTGGCGTGAGGCCGTTTCGCTGCGCGCCCGCTCCTGCTGCAAAGCGCCCTGAAGCTCAGATGCCTTGGCTTCAGCGGACGCCACCTCGCTCTCGCGGCGTTCCGCAAGGCTGCGATACTCCTGCATGAGCGCAGACAGCTCTTTCGAGACGGCGCTGTTCTGCCCTTGCTCTCGCGTCAGAGCCGCCTCCAGCTCGAGCACCCTGGCGGCATCCATGCCCTGCGGACCCGCATCCGCAGCCCGCGCAGGCCGATCGTCGCCCTTGATGCCGAAGGCCTGCAGCGCTTCCAGCAGCTTGGGGTCTTGAAGGCGATCGATGAGCACAATGGCGAGGGTGCCCATCTCGATGGCCGAGTTGAGCCTGCTCTCCGCCGCTGGCAGGTTGCCCTGCCGGATGGCGGCTTCGAGCTCCGCGGCAAGCTGCTTGCGCTCCGATGAGGTCAGGAGAACCGGCAGCAGCTTCGACAGATCCTCTGCGCTTTCTGCGCTGACGGGATGGCCGCTCACCGCCTGAGTCGGCGATTGACCCGGGAGCGTCTCGTCGGCGGCCAGGGCGGGACCCAGGAGCGCTGCGGCGATCGTCGCGACGGCGAGCATCTCGGATGCTGTGGTGAGGAAGGCGGGGTGACGTCGTCCACTCATGTCGGACTTCCCTTGCTGGCGTCCGGGGCTGACGGGCCGGCCCCGGTTTCGGTCATGCCTGCGACTGTTTCGATCCTGCGGGCCTTACCGCCGGTTCGCCTTCTGCCGGTCGTTCTGCCAGGCGAGGAAATCCCGGAAGAGGGCCTCGCGCTGCTCGGGCGAGACGGCGACGCCCCGGCTGCTCATGAAATCCTCGAAGCTCTTGACCTGAGCCGAGGGTCTGCCGGCCGCGGCCGTGCGGTTGAGCCAATCCTGCGCCGGCTTGACCCGCTCCCAGCCCGGGACGTCGGCGGCGAGGTTGACCTCTTTCCATTTGGGATGCCGGCCCGGCTGCAGGAATTCGTCGAACCGCGAGAAGAAGGCATCGACGAAGCGGCTCACGCGGCTGTAGCGGTCCGAGTTCTCCGGCCAGTTGAACACGGCCAGGAGAGAGCCGACCGCCAGGGTCTCGACCGGTTTGTCCTGATCGACCAGCCGGGGATAATCCGTGTTGGAGAAGCGCGCCGGGAAATAGCTCTCCGCGATCTCGCCTTCGAACGGGATGGGGAGCAGATGGAAGCGTCCCTCGCTCTGGAACTCCGCGATGGCGCGTACGGGACGCCCGGCCACATAGACGGCGGCCTGAATCTCTCCGGACCGGAGCCGCTCGTAGGACGAGCCCTGGTCGTAGGTGGTGAGCTCGGGCTTGACGCCGAGCTTCTCGAAGATGAGGCGCGCGGTAAGGTTCGTGCCGCTTCCGGCCTTGTCGATATTGACCTTCTTGCCCTCGAGCTGCCGGATGTCGGCGATGTCCCGGTTGGCGATGATGTGAACTTCCTCGTTGTAGAGGCGGGTGATGAAGCGCAGGCGGCGCACGGCGTCGGTCTGGAGGTTTTCCGCCTTCAGCTGCTCGCGCG
Organism: Microvirga sp.; assembly: GCA_035641875.1. Classification (GTDB taxonomy): domain Bacteria; phylum Pseudomonadota; class Alphaproteobacteria; order Rhizobiales; family Beijerinckiaceae; genus Microvirga. Next base: position 3,324 of record DASQTM010000069.1, read on the forward strand.
CATCCATCTGCACGATGCCGATGTCGACGCCCCGCAGGAACATGATGTCGCGCAGGTTCTGCAGCGAGCCCCGGCCGATCATCGGCAGCACGCGCAGGTTGTCGCCATCGAGCACATTGGCCAGATCCGCCGCGATGCGGATATAGGTGCCGTCGGCTCCGCCGGAGACGATGCCCACCGTTCCGGCATTGACCCGGGACGAGTTGAAGGCCGGGGCGGTCTGGGCGAAAGCGCAGGCCATGCCCGAGAGGAGGGCCGCCACGACAGCCGCAGCCTGCATGGTTCTCCTTCTGAGACCATTTCCTATTGAGATGAAACCGAAGGCTCGACCCGACATTCCCGTCCTCCCTGGACCGCCTCATATGGCATTTGTCGTTCCGTTTCAGCCGCTTGTAGCTGTTGATTCGTATCGGGCTGGAACGGACACGAAGGAAGGCCATCGTATGCCCCTCTTCCGTTGGGTCAATCGGCTTCGACTCAGGAATAATACTCAAGAAGAACTAGAGAATACTCACAAAGTGATATGGGCTATCTTTATATTCCTTGCCGGAGCCGAATTTCTCATGGTGCCCCGAGATTCTTGGCATTGAGCCGAATGGCCGCCGGGACCGTGCACCCCTCCTCGAGGCGCCTCCCGGGTGAAAATTGTGGGCGAAATGAGGCCCCCTTAACCGTCCGTTAACCATAAGCGTTCGAGATCATGGGACAGTTAAAGGAATTGTAAATCCCGTGACCATCGCCGTGCGCCCCCGTCCATCCCTCCGATTCCGTGGCAGGTCCTTCATGGCGCTGGTGCTCGCGCCTGAGGTGCCCTTGAGAGACTGGCTCGAGGATCTCGATGCCGTCTCCGAGCGTTCGCCGGGCTTTTTCGCCGGGCGTCCGATCATCGTGGACGTCTCGTCCCTCAAGCCGTCCAAGTCCGAGCTGAAATTCCTGCTGGCCGCCCTCAAGATGCGGGACATCCGCATCATCGGCCTCGAAGGGGCGGCCGCCGCCGTCGTTGATCCCGACATGCCGGCCCCCGTGAACGGCGGAAAGCCGGCCGGCGAGATCGACGTGCCAGACGCAGCCCAGGCTGCTGTCGCCGCCGCAGCGCCCTTCCAGCATGCGGCCGCGCCGGAAAAGTCGCTTCTCATCGAAGGCTCCGTCCGCTCCGGGCAGTCGATCCTTCATCCCGAGGGCGACGTGACGGTTCTGGGCTCCGTGGCGTCGGGCGCCGAAATCGTCGCCGGCGGCTCCATCCATGTCTACGGCACCCTGCGCGGCCGGGCCATCGCAGGCTGCACGGGCAACGGACGCGCTCGCATCTTCTGCCGAAAGTTCGAAGCCGAGCTGATCGCAGTCGATGGGCTCTACAAGACCGCCGACGATCTGGGAACGAAGTTCCACGGTCAGGCCATCCAAGTGAACCTGGATGGCGACACGATCATCCTGAAAACAATGGACTGAGAGAAAGAGAGACGACAATGGCCAAAGTCTTGGTCGTAACATCCGGCAAAGGTGGCGTTGGCAAGACAACGTCCTCGGCAGCCCTGGGCGCCGCGCTCGCCCAGAACGGCGAGAAGGTCGTGGTCATCGACTTCGACGTCGGTCTGCGCAACCTCGATCTCGTGATGGGAGCCGAGCGCCGGGTGGTGTTCGATCTCATCAACGTGGTGCAGGGCGACGCAAAGCTCAACCAGGCGCTCATCCGCGACAAGCGGCTGGAGAACCTCTCCCTGCTGCCTGCCTCGCAGACCCGAGACAAGGATGCGCTCACGGAAGAGGGCGTCGAAAAGGTGCTGGAAGAGCTTCGCGAAAAGTTCGA
>DASQTM010000070.1:0-2541 GCA_035641875.1 Microvirga sp.
AAGCCAAGCTTGCGAGAGATCTCATGCGGCGTCTGATCGGAACCACCTCGCCCTATCGATGGGGTCGGAAACAGACCGTTGTAATATGTCGCTGGCCCGAGCAGGGGCGCGGCCATCGTCCCTTTTTTTCTTCCTAGCATAGAAATGACCCGGAGGCACCTTGTGACGGATACGATCCTCATTACCGGCGGCGCAGGCTTCATCGGGCGGTATGTAGCGCGGGCCTGCCTGGAACGTGGACACCGGGTTCGCGTCCTCGATGGGCTGATTGAACAGGTGCACGGCGACATGACGCAAGCCGAGGGACTCGATCCAGAAGTGGAGGTCGTGGTCGGCGACATCCGTGACGAAACGGCGGTTCTGCGGGCGCTCAAGGGCGCCACGAAGGTGGTCCATCTTGCGGCGGAGGTGGGCGTCGGTCAGAGCATGTATGCCATCGACCGCTATGTCTCCGTGAATGATTACGGCACGGCGGTGCTGTTCCAGCAACTCATCGACAACCCGGTGAAGCGGGTCGTCGTCGCCTCCTCCATGAGCATCTACGGCGAGGGTCTCTATCGCGATGCGGATGGCAATGTCCTGCAGGACGTGGTGCGTACGCCGCGGGCGAGCGAAGATGCGCCCTGGGACCCGGTGGATGCGCAGGGGCGGCCCCTGATCCCTGCGCCGACGCCCGAGTGGAAGCGCCCGGCGCTCGCCTCCGTCTATGCCATTTCGAAGTATGTTCAGGAGCGCCTGACGCTCACGGTTGCGCCGGCCTACGGCATGGAGGGCGTGGCGCTGCGGCTCTGGAACGTCTACGGGCCGGGCCAGGCCCTGTCCAACCCCTATACGGGCGTTCTCGCCATTTTCTCGTCGCGCCTCCATAACGGACAGCCGCCGATGATCTTCGAGGACGGCCAGCAGCGCCGCGACTTCGTTCATGTGGAGGACGTGGCGCAGGCCTTCGTCCTGGCGCTGGAGCATGAGAAGGCTCCCGGCGGGGTGTTCAATGTGGGCAGCGGCGAGGATCGCACGGTCTGCGAGGTGGCGGAGCTTCTGGGCAAAGCCATGAACCGTCCCATCGCGCCCGAGATTGCCGGCAAGGCCAGGATCGGCGACATCCGCCACTGCATCGCCGACATCACCAAAATTCGGCAGGAGCTGGGTTATGCCCCGCGCCGCGATTTTCAGGAAGGACTGGCGGAGCTCGCCGAATGGGTGGCGAAGCAGGAGGCCAAGGATCTCGTGCAGGAGGCGCGCAAGGAGCTGGAAGCGCGGGGTCTCGTGGCATGAGCGAGAACGACAAGCCTGCTGCTCCGACGCTGCTGCGCCGCCGTCCCGTTCTCGTGACCGGCGGCGCAGGCTTCATCGGATCGAACCTCGCCGATCGATTCGCGCGCGAGGGCCATGACGTTCTCGTCTACGACACCCTCGCGCGTCCCGGCGTCGAGCAGAATCTCGAGTGGCTGAAGAAACGGCACCCGGGCAAGATCTCCGCTGTTGTCGACGATGTTCGCAACGAGACGGCTCTGGCCGATGCGGCAGGCGATGCTCAGGCGGTCTTCCACATGGCGGCCCAGGTGGCCGTCACCACGAGCCTCGCCAATCCGCGTGAGGATTTCGAGATCAACATCCAGGGCACCTTGAACCTGCTCGAAGCGCTCCGGCGGCGCAGCGAGCCCGTTCCCCTTGTCTTCGCCTCGACCAACAAGGTCTACGGCGATCTGGCGGACGTTGCCCTGGACAAGACCAACGACGCCTATGTTCCACGCGACTCTGCGATCCGCGCCCATGGCATCGGCGAGAGCCGCCCTCTCGATTTTCACACCCCCTACGGCTGCTCGAAGGGAGCAGCCGAACAATATGTGCTCGACTATGCCCGGTCGTTCGGCGTGCCCACCTGCGTGCTGCGCATGAGCTGCATCTACGGGCAGCGCCAGATGGGAACCGAGGATCAGGGCTGGGTGGCCCATTTCCTGATCCAGGCGCTCAAGGGAGAGCCGATCTCCATCTACGGCGACGGATGCCAAGTGCGCGACGTCCTCGACATCTCCGACGCTGTCGAGGCCTATGCCTCGGCCTGGAAGCATATCGGGGCCGTCCAGGGACGCGCCTTCAATCTCGGCGGAGGCCCGTCGAATGCGATCAGCCTGAAACAGCTCATGACCCACATCGAGGATGTGATTGGGCGTCCTGTCGAGACCGTCTATTCCGACTGGCGCGCCGGCGATCAGCGCTACTACGTGTCCGATACGCGCCTTGCGGCCCGCGATCTCGGCTTGAAGCCGGCGACCCCCTGGCGCAAGGGCGTCGCCGCTTTGGCTCAATGGCTGCAGGAGGAGCGGGTGCTTGCGCGCCCGGGGGCTTCCCATGCGCATCGTCGCGCGGCAGAGGCCCTGTCGTGACAACTGCTCGCGTGGGGAGCGTTGGAGACGGTATGTCGGCATCGCCGGACCAGAAACCGGATCTGCACGTGCTCATGACCGCCGATGCTGTCGGCGGCGTCTGGCAATATGCCGTCGATCTCGCAGGCGGGTTGCGGGCGCATGGGGTCGAAAC
>DASQTM010000071.1:0-3074 GCA_035641875.1 Microvirga sp.
GGCCCTGGAGGAGGCGGCCCAGCGCCGCCTCGACATCGACGCCCGCGCGGCGGAGCTCGCCAAGGAGAAGGAGCACCGGGGCCGCGGCGGCCTGGAGCCCGTCCGCTACGAGGATTGGGAGGTCAAGGGCCTGGCCAGCGACTTCTAGGCCATCGTCTGCAGGAGCGGATCGGGTCTTGCAGCCAAGACGATACGTTAAAACAATGACTTAGATTCGAATCGCGGTCCCATCTAGGTCATTGTTTCCGAGCCAAGCCCCGCTTAGTGTTCCGCAAAACGGGAGGGCCATGTGAGCGGGGCTGAACGGCTGGAGATCTTGCGCGATCTCTTGAGCGATGCGCATCGGGCGCTCGATCTGGGGTTCGGGTTCGAGCTGTGGGACGGATCGGTCGTTCCGCACGATCTGCCCGGTTCAGCCATGCGCATCGTGATCGGGCGCGAGAGCGTGGTCGCGGCCCTCCTGCGCCGGCCGAAGCTCGATACGGTGATCAACGCCCATGTGGCGGGGCTGCTGGAGCTGAGGAACGGCACCCTCTTCGATCTCGCGGCTCAGCGTCCGCAGGGAAAGGTGGGACGCCGCCTGAGGGGGCTGAGCAAGCGCAAGGCGCTCAGGGCCGTCTATCACTTCCTGCGCGCGCCCGCCGACATGCCCCGCCCCATGGACCGGCCGCGGGAGGGCGCCGGCGGGCGTGACGGCAGGCCTTCCACCAACAAGGCGAACATCGCCTACCATTACGACGTGTCGAACGCCTTCTACCGGCTCTTCCTCGACCCGGAGATGGTCTATACCTGCGCCTATTTCCAGCCCGAATGGCACGACGACCTCGCCCGCGCCCAGCGCGACAAGCTCGACATGATCTGCCGCAAGCTGCGGCTGAAACCGGGGGAGCGCCTGCTCGACATCGGCTGCGGCTGGGGGGCGCTGATCTGCTACGCGGCGCAGCATTACGGGGTGAAGGCCACCGGCGTGACCCTGGCCGAGGAGCAGGCCGCCCTGGCGCGGGAGAAGATCGCGGCCTTGGGCCTCCAGGACCGGGTCGAGGTGATCCTGAAGGACTTCACCCAGATGGAGGGCGAGTTCGACAAGATCTCCTCCATCGGCATGTTCGAGCATGTGGGGATCGCCAATCACCCCGCCTACTTCCAGACCGTGCACCGGCTGCTCAAGCCCCGCGGCCTCTACCTCCACCACACCATCGCCCGGCGCGCGAAGCGCTCGGAGAGGGCCTTCGGCCGCCTGAAGCCCGAGGCGCGGGCGATCATGCGCTACATCTTCCCCGGGGCGGAGCTCGATCATCTCGGCATGTCGGTGGCCAATCTCGAGCGCTTCGGCTTCGAGGTGCACGACGTGGAGGCCTGGCGCGAGCATTACCAGCGCACGACCCGCCTGTGGTGGGAGAACCTGAACGCGCGCAGGGCGGAAGCGGAGGCCGAGGTCGGCCCCGAGACCACCCGCGCCTGGCTCCTCTACCTCGCGGGCGTGTCCCTGGGCTTCGAGCGCGGCGTGATCGGCGTCAACCAGACCCTGGCCTCCCGGCGCACCCGCGGCCCCTCCATCGTGCCCCCCACGCGGGCGGAGCTGTACTGGTAGAAGGGGAAGCCGATGCTCTAAGGCGTCACCACCACCCTGGTCCCCACATGCACCTGCTCGTAGAGGTCGACGATGTCCTCATTGAGCATGCGGATGCAGCCGTAGGACGCGAAGGTGCCGATGGAGCCAGGGCGGTTGGTGCCGTGGATGGCGTATTCGTCGAGGTCGAGGGTGAGCGCCCGGGCGCCCATGGGGTTGCCCGGCGAGCCGCCGGGGATCACGTCGGGCAGGCGCGGGTTGTCGCGCCTGACCTCCTCCGGGGGCGACCAGGCGGGGCGCACGTATTTGCCGTCGATGCGCGCCTCCCCGAACCATTGCTTGCCGGGCCTGCCCACCGCCACCCGGTAGCGCAGGGCCGTGCCGTCGCCGCGCACGTAATAGAGCCGCCGCTCGCCGGTCCTGATGACGATGGTTCCGGGCGAGACGCTTGCCTGGAACGGCACCACCTCGCGGGCCAGGGCGCCCGTCGCTGCGGCTCCCGGCATTGCGACGGCAAGGACAAAGGCGAAGGCGGCTCGCGCGCTCATGATGGAAAATCCTCCTGCCCAGGTGGCGTGAGGATGAGACGCGAAAGGAATGCTCAAGGTTCCCGGCCGGGCCGGACAGGGTCAGATCACCGGGTCCCAGGCCATCATGCCGTCGCGCTCGCTTGGCGAAACGGGGTGTGGACGGCGGTTCATCATGCGGGCATGGAGGCGTTTGACCGTGCCGCTGGCGGTGCTCAGGAACAGGAAGGGCAGGAAGGCGTGAACCAGCGCCGCGCCGCCGGCCGCCAGGAGGGGAAAGGCGAAGCTCAGGGCCACCCGCATATGCTCGACATAGGTTTCGCCCACGGAATCGGGATGTTCGGTGAAGAGCCGTTTCAACGACATGGCGCATCTCCTGAAGAGAGTTGCATCTTACGCAAGCGACCGAGCGGCTCAAGATCTCTTGAGGGACAAAGGGGTTCTTTCGGGCCGCCCCGCCGGCGATGGCCGCGGCCCGTTGCTTGGCGGATGCAGCACGGTTTCCCCTCTCCCTTGCGGGGTGGTGCGGTTGGGTGAGGCGATCAGAGAGTGAGGTGCTTTTCCCCTCTCCCGTGTGGGAGAGGGGCAGGGGTGAGGGTAGGACGCTCCAAGGTGGAGTGCTCACAGTTCCGCTCACAGTCGGCAGTGCTTTATTCGGAGAGGGCCTTCCCTCACCCGGCTGCTCCGCAGCCACCCTCTCCCACACGGGAGAGGGGGCGCTGTAGCGGCCTTGCGCCTCTCACTCGATGAGCAGAGCTTTGACCCTGCGACCCCCACCCTCGATCCCTCCCCGCAAGGGGGAGGGAAGTGCGCCCTATCCTGAGACGGAGCCGGATCAAGCCGCCTGCGTGCGCTTGTTCTGCCGGTTGGTGATCAGGTCGTCCACCACCGCGGGGTCGGCCAGGGTCGAGGTGTCGCCCAGCGAGCCGAACTCGTCCTCGGCGATCTTGCGCAGGATGCGGCGCATGATTTTCCCC
>DASQTM010000072.1:0-3855 GCA_035641875.1 Microvirga sp.
CATGGCTTTTGGTGCTGGTGGAGCAACGAGCAGTGGCGGCGGCGGTGGCCGTCGTCCGTTCTTCCGTCGTCGCAAGACGTGCCCGTTCTCGGGCCCGAATGCGCCGAAGATCGACTACAAGGACACGAAGCTGCTCTCGCGCTACATCTCCGAGCGCGGCAAGATCGTTCCTTCGCGCATCACGGCCGTTTCGGCCAAGAAGCAGCGTGAGCTCGCCCAGGCGATCAAGCGCGCCCGCTTCCTGGGCCTGCTGCCCTACGTGATCCGCTAACCGAAGACTGACGGGCCGCCTCCCGCGGCCCGTCTCCCTGCCAGACCGCCCGACGGTGAAACTCCGCCGGGCCAGTTGGGGCTCAAGAACGCCCCTAACCCTGCCGGCGAGCAGCGGGACAGCGAGACCATGAATTTTGTTGCAACAGGCATAGGCGCGGGCCTCGTTTCGGCCCTCCTCTGGGCGGTGGTCCTCAAGGCGACGCCGCTCGCCGAAGTCCTGTATCTGCTCGCCCCCATCCCTGTCCTGATCGTCTCGCTCGGCTGGAATCACCGCTCCGGGCTGATCGCCGCCGTGGTCGGCGGGCTTGCCATCGCGTCTTTCATCTCGCCGCTCAGCGGACTCGGCTTCGCCTTGATCACCGCCCTTCCCGCCTGGTGGCTGGCCTATCTGACCCTGCTCGGACGCCCCAGAGCGGACGGAGTCATGGAATGGTATCCGGTCGGACGTCTCCTGGCTTGGATCGCCGCGACGGCAGCCCTCACCATCCTGGCCGCCGGGCTCATCTCCACAGGCGGCGATTACGGCTCATACGTCCAGAAAGGCCGGACGATCTCCGAGGCGGTCGTGAACCTACACTTCCCCCAGGGTGGTCCGAACAGCCTCGATGCGGAACCACGCTCCCAGTTGATCGACCTCTTCGCCCAGGTGGCTCCCTTCGTGTCCGCCGTGGGCTTCACGCTGGTTCTATCCCTCTATCTTTGGGCTGCGGCGTGGATCGTCCTCGCATCGAAGCGGCTCCCGCGCCCCTGGTCGCCCGTGCCGGAACTCGTGATGCCGCGGGCCATTGCGCTGGCGCTCGTCGCGGCGATCGCGCTTGCGAGCATCGACGGCTTCGCCGGCGTGCTCGGGTTCGCCATGTCGGGCGCCCTGTTCATGGCCTTCGCCATGCAGGGGCTTGCGGCCATTCATGACCGGACGCGGGGCAAGCCTGCGCGGCCCTTCATTCTGTCAGGCCTCTATCTGCTCGTCTTCCTGACCCAGGGCATCGCGATGGTCGCCCTGTCCCTCTTCGGCCTGGCCGATACGATCTTCGGCTCCCGTCGGCGGCTTGCCGGCACGCCGAAACAACCTCCGACCCTTTCCACCTGATCACCAACATCAAAGGAGAATACCCATGGAAGTGATCCTTCTCGAGCGCGTCGCCAAACTCGGCCAGATGGGCGAGACCGTCAGAGTCCGCGACGGCTTTGCCCGCAACTTCCTCCTGCCGCGGGGCAAGGCCCTGCGGGCCACCAAGGCGAACCGGGAGCATTTCGACCAGCAGCGCGCCCAGCTCGAGGCCCGCAACCTGGAGCGCCGCAAGGAGGCCGAGGTCGTCGGCGAGAAGCTGAACGGCCAGAGCTTCGTCGTGCTGCGCCAGTCCGGCGAGACCGGCGTGCTCTACGGCTCGGTCTCGACCCGCGACCTCGCCGAGGTGATGACCCAGGGCGGCTTCACGGTCGACCGCAACCAGATCGTCCTCAACACCCCGATTAAGACCCTCGGCCTGCACACCGTGCCGGTCGCCCTCCACCCGGAGGTCGAGGTTCAGGTGACGATCAACATCGCCCGCAGCCCTGAGGAAGCCGAACGTCAGTCCCGCGGCGAGGCCGTCACGGCCCGCGAGGAGACCAACCTCGACGATCTCGGACTCGAGGTCGGCGCGGCTCTGGCGGAGGCCGGCGACGTCGAGCTCTAAGCTCGACCGCTTGTTCTGGTTCTTGCTTTGTTCTAAAATGGCGCTTCCCGTCGATTCGACGGGGAGCGCTTTTTCGTTGCGCCTCATGTCCGGTGAGGAGTCAAGGAAAAGCGTCGTCGAAGAGCCGAGCTGTGAGAATCGAGGACAGCGAGGACAGAACGGGTGAAGTCCCGGCATGTGTCCGGCCGGCAACCTTTAGGACACCAATTGCGGTCTAAGAGACTCTAACCCCTTGTTCTTTCCGGAGCGCCAGATGGCCACCGCCAACGCCCTGATCGCCCGCCTCGAAGCCGCCGAGCCGCAGTTCCGCACGCCTCCCAGCAATATCGACGCCGAACAGGCGCTGCTGGGCGCGATCCTGGTTAACAACGACGCCTATTACCGGGTCTCCGACTTTCTCGAACCCTCGCACTTCATCGAGGATCTGCACCGGCGCATCTACGAGGTGGCGACGAGCCTGATCAAGGCCGGCAAGGTCGCGACCCCGATCACCATGAAGACCTTTCTGGGCGACCAGGATCTCGGCGGCGTCACCGTCTCGCAATACCTCGCCCGTCTGGCCGCCGAGGCGACCACGGTCATCAACGCCGAGGATTACGGCCGCACCATCTACGATCTCGCGGTGCGCCGGAACCTGATCACCATCGGCGAGGACATGGTCAACGTCGCCTTCGACGCGCCCGTGGAGACCTCCCCCCGGGACCAGATCGAGGAGGCGGAGCGGCGTCTCTACGAGCTCGCCGAAACCGGCCGCTACGACGGCGGCTTCCAGCGCTTCTCCGATGCGCTCACGGCGGCCATCGACATGGCAGCCGCCGCCTACAAGCGCGAAGGCTCCCTGTCGGGCATCTCGACCGGCCTCATCGACCTGGACAAGTCCCTGGGTGGCCTCCAGCCCTCCGACCTGATCATCCTCGCTGGGCGCCCAGCCATGGGCAAGACCTCGCTGGTCACCAATATCGCCTTCAACATCGCCAAGACCTATCAGGCCGAGAAGCAGCAGGACGGCACCCTGAAGACGGTGAACGGCGGCATCGTCGGCTTCTTCTCCCTCGAAATGTCGGCCGAGCAGCTCGCCACCCGTATCATCGCCGAGCAGTCGGGCGTAGCCTCCTACAAGATCCGCCGCGGCGACATGCGCGAGGATGACTTCTACAAGATCACGGAAGCGGCCCGCGAGATGCAGTCGATCCCGTTCTACATCGACCAGACCGGCGGCATCTCCATCGCCCAGCTCGCCGCCCGCGCCCGCCGCCTCAAGCGCCAGCGCGGTCTCGACGTGCTCATCGTCGACTACCTCCAGCTTCTCTCAGGCTCGGCCAAGAAGGGCGAGAACCGGGTGCAGGAGCTGACCGAGATCACCACCGGCCTCAAGGCGCTGGCCAAGGAGCTGTCCGTTCCGCTCATCGCCCTGTCCCAGCTCTCACGCCAGGTGGAATCCCGCGACGACAAGCGGCCCCAGCTGGCGGACCTGCGCGAATCGGGCTCCATCGAGCAGGACGCCGACGTGGTCATGTTCGTTTACCGCGACGAGTACTATCTCAAGAACAAGGAGCCGAAGCCCGGCACCGAGGAATACTTCAAGTGGCAGGCGGAGATGGACCAGGTTCACGGCAAGGCCGAGATCATCATCGGCAAGCAGCGTCACGGCCCCACGGGCACCGTGCAGCTCGCCTTCCAGGCCGACATCACCCGCTTCACCAACCTGGCAGACGAAGACAAGCTCCCTGATCGGATCGGCGATTGACTCATCAACCCTCGCATACCACGACCCTTGGCGGCATTCAGGACCACGCCGCCGGGGGTCTTCTCCACATCGACCTCGACGCCCTCGCGGCGAACTGGCGCAGCCTGCGCGACCGCGCCGGCGGGGCGGAAGCGGCTGCGGTCGTCAAGGCAGACG
>DASQTM010000073.1:0-3260 GCA_035641875.1 Microvirga sp.
CCGCCTATGGGATCCTGCGTTGCCCTCATACCGCCGAGCCTTCGTGGGCTCGACTCATCCCATACACCAAAAATGAGGCTTCCGATGCCCCAAATCGTTCCTGATGATCGCGCCCGGCAGGGGGCGTCCGGCCGCCCGGTCCTCGGGGTCCTCATTGGTTCTCTGGCCCTTCTGGTCGTGGCCGTCGCCGGCTACATGATCTGGGTGGGCGCCACGTCGCCCGACGACGCGAGCCAGAACGCCTCCCGCGCGGCGGTGACCGGCTCCCCCTCCGGTTCGGGCAACCCCTCGGATCGCGTGAAGCCGGAGAATCCCGCCTATCCCGTGACCACCGATCCGTCCGCGACAGGCACGACCAAGCCCTAACCGGCCCCCGCCTGCATTCGCCGCCGAGGACGATGTTGTTCATAGTCCTCGGCTTTTTCTTGCGCTCGGCGCCTGGGGCGGCGACTTTTCGCCTTAATGATTCGCAAAGAACCCGGCCGGCACGGGGACGCGACAAGGCGGAAGAATGACCAGCGTGGGAATGAGGCGGCTTCTCTGGGCCGCGATGGTGGCATGGAGCATCGCGTCCGGAGGCGTGGCCCAGGCCCAGCAAGCCGGGACCTCCCCTGCATCCGCCCCGGCGGCTCCGGCCCAGCCGGCTCCACCCGCCGCGCCGGAAGCCCCGCCCACGCTGATCTCCGCCGAGACCAAGGCTGTTCGCGCCAAGCTCGACGGCTACAAGGCCGACCTCGACCAGAAGGAACTGGCGGTCCAGGGCCGAGCCCTCTCCGACGCCGACCTGCAGAACCTGCGGCAGCAGACCGAGCCCGTCATCGCGGATATTCGCACCATCATCGACGACCTGATGCCGAAGCTCGACGCCAGCCGGGCGCGCCTCGCTCAGCTTGGTCCGAAGCCCCCGGCCGGCCAGCCGGAGGAAAGCCCCGACGTGGCCAGAGACCGCGCGGAGCGCGAAGCCGCCGTCGCCGAATTCGACGAGACCCAGCGCCTTGCCCGCGCCCTCCTGGTGCAGGCGGAGCAGCTCAACACCCAGATCGGCGACCTGCGCCGGGCCGGCTTCACCCGCGCGCTGTTCGAGCAGAGCGAGGGCCTGTTCAGCCCAAGCCTGTGGATGAACGTCGCTCACGCCATCCCGCAGGAGCTGCGCGCCCAGCGCATCGTCCTGTCCGATGCCTTCGACCAATTGCGGCGCAACGCGTCGCTCGGCGTCCTGCTCCTGCTCGGCCTCGCCGTGGGCGTCGCCATTGCCCTTTACGTGGGGCGGCGCTCCATTGCGCCGCGGCTCGTCAAGCGGGACCCCGCCATCGCGGAGCCGACCCGCCGCGGCCGCCTGATGGCCGCATTGGGCGTTCTTCTGCTGGGAGCAGGCCCTGCCATCGCGGGAAGCTGGATCGTCTGGATCGCCTTCGACTATGCCGACATCCTCCCGCCTCGGCTGGAGCAGGTGATGGCGGCCTTCCTGCGCGGTCTGGCCTTCCTGGCCTTCGTGCGCGCCCTGATCGACGCCATCTTGGCGCCGGAGCACGCAACGTGGCGCCTGATCTCCGTCACCGACGCATCCGCCGCGCGGACCATGAGGTTTTCCATCATCCTCGCCACGGTCCTGGTGGCCGGCAAGGTGATCGAGGCCTTCAACAAGGCCATTGCCGCAGCCCTGCCGATCACGGTCATCACTCGGGCGCTCTTCGCGCTCGCCGTAGCGCTCGTCTTCGCAGAATTGCTGCGCCGGTTCGCCGCAAGGGCGGATCAGGACGAGGCCTGCCTCGGGCCGTATGTCCCGGCTGAGGTGGATATCGGCGGCCCCTTGCGCACCCTGGGCTGGATCGTCGTCGCCCTGATCATCGGCAGCGTGCTCGGCGGCTATGTGGCGCTGGCCTCCTTCCTGGTCGATCAGGCCGTGTGGGTGTCCATCATCCTGGCCCTGCTGATCCTGTGCATCGCGCTTGCCGACGAGTTCATTGGCGGCTCCCTGCGCGGCCAGAGCCGGGTGGTCACGGCGCTTCAGGCCAATACGGGCCTGCGCCGCCGCTCCCTGGAGCAGATCGGCGTTCTCGGCAGCGGCGCGGCGCGCCTCTGCCTCATGGTCATGGCGATCCTCCTGGTGCTTGCGCCCTGGGGCATCGAATCCACCGATGTCGTGGGCTCGGTGCAGGCGGTGTTCTTCGGGTTCAGCGTCGGCGACGTCACCATTTCCATTTCGTCGATCATGATCGCGGCCCTGCTGTTCGCGGCGGGCTTCACCGTCACCCGGGTGATCCAGCGCTGGCTCGACAACACCTTCCTGCCCGCCACCGATCTCGACGCGGGCCTGCGCAACTCGATCCGCACGGCGGCGGGCTATGTGGGCATCATTACGGCGGGCGTGATCGCCTTCACCTATCTGGGCCTCAGCCTGGAGCGGCTGACCATCGTGGCCGGCGCGCTCTCGGTGGGTATCGGCTTCGGCCTGCAATCCATCGTCAACAACTTCATCTCCGGCCTCATCCTCCTGTGGGAGCGGCCGATCCGGGTGGGCGATCTGGTGGTGGTCGCCGATGCGGAAGGCTATGTGCGCCGGATCAACGTGCGCTCGACCGAGATCCAGACCTTCGACCGGGCCACCCTGATCGTGCCGAACTCGAACCTGATCTCCGGCGTGGTGCGCAACCGGGTCCGCAACGACCGGGTCGGACGCGTGCTCATCTCCATCCCGGTCCCCCGCACCACCGATCCCGACCAGGTGGCGGAGATCATGCGCCGCGCGGCGCTCGCCCATCGCGAGGTCATGAGCGAGCCCTCTCCGCGCGTGTTCTTCAAGAAGGTCACGGAGAACACCATCGACTTCGATCTCGTCTGCTTCGTGGACGATATCGACGCGGCGGGCCGGGTGTCGAGCGATCTCTACTTCGAGATCTTCCGCGGCCTGCGCAAGGCCGGGGTCGGGGTTCCGCCCCCTGCGGGCGCTCCTGAGCCGGAGGGGGAGAATGACGCGCCGAAGGCCAAGGACGGTGAGGATGAAACCTTAACCCTTCTCAAGGATAAGACTCCCGCATGAAATGTCTTGTCCTCCTGAGCCTCCTGGCCCCTGCGCTTGCGGGCTGCCAGAACGAGCAGCGCCCGTCGGCGTCGAACCAAACCCCCAGCTTCTATGCCTCCATGGCTCGGGCCGACGCCGCCGTGGACGGCGCGATGGCGCGGGACATGATCGGCGCCTATCGCCGCAACAACGGCCTCGGCCCTCTGGTGCTCGATCCTGGCCTTCAGGCGGCGGCGCA
>DASQTM010000074.1:0-3612 GCA_035641875.1 Microvirga sp.
GCTTCGCCGAGCTATGCATGCGGCGGGGAATTTACCTCGTTGTCGACGAGACTTATCGCGACTTTCTGCCAAGCGGAGTGAACAGGCCGCATGGGCTTTTCACCTCGGATGAATGGCGCAGCACTGTTGTCCAGCTCTATTCGTTCTCGAAATCCTATGCGATTCCCGGCCACCGCACGGGAGCCATCACGGCCGGGTGCAATCTGGCGTTCTTCGCCGCCATGATGCTGCTGGCCCATCGCGGCGAGGCCGTGCTGCTGCCCACGCCCTGGTACTTCAATCACCAGATGAGCCTGGACATGCTGGGCATCGAGCCGCGCCCGCTGCCCTGCCGCCCGGAGGCCGGATTCGTGCCGCAGGTGGAGGACGCGGAGGCGCTCATCGACGGCCGCGTGAGGGCCATCGTCCTCGTCACGCCCAACAACCCGACCGGGGCGGTATATCCGGCCCACGTGATCGAAAGCTTCGCGGACCTGTGCCGCAGGCGGGGCATTTATCTTGTCATCGACGAGACTTACCGGGATTTCCTGCCTCAGGGCTTCAACCGGGCGCACGGCCTCTTCACCACGGACGCGTGGCGCGACACGGTGATCCAGCTCTATTCCTTCTCGAAATCCTATGCGGTTCCGGGCCACCGCGTGGGGGCGATCACGGCGGATGCGCGCCTTGTCGAGCAGGTTGCCAAGATCCTCGACTGCATCCAGATCTGCGCGCCCCGCACCGCGCAGGCGGCGCTGCCTTTCGCCATCGACGGGCTGCGCGACTGGCGCGAGGCCAATCGCGCCGAGATCAACCGCCGTGCACAGGTTTTTCGGGAGGCTCTCGCGCCGCTGCCGGAATGGCGCATCGAGTCGGCAGGGGCCTATTTCGCCTATCTGCGCCATCCGTTCCCCCGGGCAACCGCGCAGGCCGTCGCCGAACGGCTGGCGACGGAACGCGGCGTGCTGTGCCTGCCGGGAAGCTATTTCGGCCCGGGCCAGGAGGGGCACCTGCGGGTGGCCTTCGCCAATGTGGGAGCCGACGTTCTCGCCGGCCTGACCGAGCGCCTGCGGGGCGTGACGGTCTGATCCTCTTTCGAGACTAGCCTTTTAAACTGACCGGCCACCCTTGGCAGGACCATGGGGCGGCGGTTACTCTCGCATTCCCATAAGGCTCTGGTTCTGGAGCCCAAGGACGCAACGCTGGCATGAAACACGACGCGACGAACGGGCCAGGAGACCGACGCGCCGACCCGCTCACCGGGTCCGCCAACGGCTCGTCATGGCTCGCGGAACGTCCGATCACGCCGGTGCGGAGGGATCAGCGGCGTTCGACCCGAAACTACGCGGCGCTTGATCTGGGCACCAACAATTGCCGCCTTCTCATTGCGGAGCCCTCGCATTTCGGCTTCCGCGTAGTGGACGCCTTCTCGCGCATCGTGCGCCTGGGCGAGGGGCTCGGCCTCGGCAATCTCCTGAGCGAGGACGCCATCGAGCGCACTATCGATGCGCTGCGTGTGTGCCGGGACAAGATGATCGCCAAGGACGTCAAGCGGGCGCGGCTGGTGGCGACGGAGGCTTGCCGGCTGGCCGAGAACGGCCCGGCTTTTATCGAGCGGGTGCGCAGCGACCTCGACCTCGACCTCGAGGTCGTCGACCGCAAGACCGAGGCCTATCTGGCGGTGACGGGCTGCGCCTCCCTGGCCGATCCGAAGGCCCATTCCGTGATCGTGTTCGACATCGGCGGCGGATCGACGGAGATCGCGTGGCTCGACGGGCTCGCGCCCCATGCCTTTTCCGACCCGTGCAAGCGCATCCGCGCCTGGGATTCGCTGCCCGTGGGCGTGGTGACCCTGGCGGAGCGCCATGGCGGCATCGACGTGACCCGCGAGACGTTCGAGGGCATGGTGGAGGAGGTGTCCGAACTTCTGATGGATTTCACCCTTGTGGCCGCCGGGGCCGGGCGGGCGCGGGACTTCCATCTCCTGGGCACCTCGGGAACCGTCACCACGATCGGCGGCATTCACTTAGGCCTGCCGCGCTACGACCGTCGCCGGGTCGACGGCATGTGGATGCGCAACGGCGAGGTCTCCACCGTGATCCAGCGCCTGCTCGATTCCGATTTCCAGGAACGGGCGGACAATCCCTGCATTGGCAGGGAGCGCGCCGATCTGGTTCTGGCGGGCTGCGCGATTCTGGAGGCCATCCGCCGGGCTTTCCCGTCGGAACGGCTGCGGATCGCGGACCGCGGGCTGCGCGAGGGAATTCTGATGAACTTGATGCGAGAGGACAGCGTGTGGCGGGAGGGCGGCCAGCGGTGAGCACCAAGTCCGGTTCGGGTGTCCGCAACCTCAAGCAGCGCGTGAAGACCGCCAACAAACGGTCGCTGTCGTCGCAGAAATGGCTGGAGCGCCAGCTCAACGATCCTTATGTGGCCCGCGCCAAGCGCGAGGGCTATCGGTCCCGCGCGGCCTTCAAGCTGCTCGAGATCGACGAGAAATTCCATATCCTGAAGCCTGGCCAGAAGATCGTCGATCTCGGCGCCGCGCCTGGCGGCTGGTCCCAGATCGCCGCCAAGAAGGTGGGGCCGAAGGGCAGGATCGTCGGCATCGACCTCCTGCCCATCGATCCCATGGCGGGCGTCGAGTTCATCCAGCTCGACTTCCTGGATGAGAGCGCCCCGGGCAGGCTGGTCGAGATGCTGGGCGGACCGGCGGACCTGGTCATGTCCGACATGGCCGCCAACACCACCGGGCACAAGAAGACCGACCACCTGCGCATCATCGGCCTTGCGGAGGCCGCGATCTATTTCGCCCGCGAGGTTCTGGCGCCCGGCGGCGCGTTTGTGGCCAAGGTGTTCCAAGGAGGCACGGAGAACCAGCTTCTCAACGACTTGAAGCGGGACTTTGCCGTGGTACGTCATGTGAAGCCTGCGGCAAGCCGCGCCGATTCGGCGGAACTCTACGTGCTGGCGACCGGTTTCCGAGGTGCGGCAGGCCAGACGCCTTCGCCCTGAAGGGCATCTGCGTGGTCGCCGCAGCATCGAAGGACCACGCACATGTCAACGCATTCCATCGGCATCATCGGCCTCGGCAAGATCGCCCAGGACCAGCACCTTCCCGTCATCAAGGCCAATCCGGGTTTCGAACTGCTTGCGGTGTCGAGCCAGCGGGGGCTGTCGCATGAAGATGCGAAATACACCTTCCAGGACTACCGCGAGCTCCTGAAGGTGCCGGAGCTTGAGGCGGTCGCCATCTGCACGCCGCCCCAGGTGCGCCACGTGATCGCCCGGGAGGCGCTGCTCGCCGGCAAGAGCGTGCTGCTGGAAAAGCCGCCCGCCGCCACCTTGAGCGAACTCGAAGACCTGCGCCACTTGGCCGACAAGGTTGGCAAGACCGTCTTCACCACCTGGCATTCCCAGTACAACAAGGCCGTGGATGAGGCCAAGAAGGCGCTCGCGGGCTGGTCGATCAAGCGCCTTCAGGTGAACTGGAAGGAAGACGTGCGGCACTGGCATCCGGGCCAGCAATGGATCTGGGAGGCGGGCGGCTTCGGGGTGTTCGATCCGGGCATCAACGCCCTGTCCATCGTGACCTGCATCATGCCCGAGCCGGTTTTCGTCAAGAGCGCGAGC
>DASQTM010000075.1:0-2421 GCA_035641875.1 Microvirga sp.
CGAGACCCGCAGCAGCCGCCGCGCCGGCCCGTCCGCCGGCTCCAGGCGCGCCGCAAGCGCGTCGATGGTCTCGCGCATCTCGGCGAAGGCGAGTTGATAGGCGGCCTGGAAGGTGCGCCCCGACGGGTCGACGATTTCGGAAATGAGGAGCTGGCGGCGGTGGTGGTCGTAGCGGCGCAGTGCATCCGGCATCACGTCGATGGGCATGATGCGGACCCGGATCCCGTGCTTGGCATGGAGGCGCTCCGCGATGGCGAAGAAGGGCTCGCGCCCGGTTGCCGCGAGATCGGCCGCGAGGGCCTCGGCGTCCTCGTCCAGCTCCGGGAAATGGTTCTTGGCCTCGTGGATCAGCTCCCGCACCCGGTCGACCGGGTTGACCTGGGGCGCGTCCTCCGCCCGGTCCCGGTCGTTGAGGTTCGGCGTCACCGCCTCCCGGGCGCCGCGCATGGCCTGATAGGCCCGGTAGAGGCGGTTGATGGCGTCCACCAGGGACGGGGCGCTCTCCACCGCCTCGCGCAGTTCGAGCCGCGCCACCGGCGTGCTGCGAAAGAGCGGGTCGGCGAAGACCTCCTCCAGCTCCGCCACGGTGCGCCCGTGGTCGTCGCTGGCGAATTCCCGTGGATCGAGGGAATAGGCATGGGCGAGGCGGATGAGCACCTGCGCCGTGATGGGGCGCTGGTTGCGCTCCATGAGGTTGAGATAGCTCGGCGAAAGCCCGAGCTCCTCGGCCATGCGGGACTGGCTCACATTGAGCTCGCGCCGCAGGCGCTTGAGGCGGGGGCCCACGAAAAGCTTTCGGCTCTCATCCATGTTGTCAATCTTTTTACAAGCTTACAGACCGGGTGTTGTCATAGGTTTACAAGACGACTTTTGTTCGGGAATTCGCCGTTGAAACAAAGGCTTCTTCAGCCATTATACCAAACAGCAGCCCTGCAGACCCGACCTGATTGTGGTTCGCAGGTGGCTTTTGTCAACGGATGTAAAAGGATTAGCCATGACCGCCCAGACGCCGCCGGGTTCCCCCAACGACCTCATCGCCGCCGCTCCCGAGGGCCGCTTCGACGGCGTCCGCCGCCCCTATTCCCGGGAGGACGTGCTCCGGCTCCGGGGCTCGGTGCAGGTCGAGCACACCCTGGCCGAGCGCGGCGCGCAGCGCCTGTGGCGGCTCCTCCACGAGCGCCCCTACGTTCATTCGCTGGGCGCCATGACCGGCAACCAGGCCATGCAGATGGCCCGGGCGGGGCTCGAGGCGATCTATCTCTCGGGCTGGCAGGTGGCGGCGGACTCCAACGTCGCCGGGGCCATGTACCCGGACCAGTCGCTCTATCCGGCCAATTCCGGCCCCGAACTCTGCCGCCGCATCAACCGCACCCTGCAGCGGGCCGACCAGATCGAGCATGCGGAAGGCGGCGCCAAGCGCGATTGGTTCCTGCCCATCGTGGCCGACGCGGAAGCGGGCTTTGGCGGGCCGCTCAACACCTTCGAGATCATGAAGGCCTATATCGAGGCCGGCGCGGCAGGCGTCCATTTCGAGGATCAGCTCGCCTCGGAGAAGAAGTGCGGCCATCTCGGCGGCAAGGTGCTCATCCCCACCTCCGCCCATGAGCGCAACCTCATCGCCGCGCGGCTCGCCGCCGACGTGATGGGCACCTCCACCCTGATCATGGCCCGCACGGACGCGGAATCCGCCAAGCTCATCACCTCCGACGTGGACGAGCGCGACCGCCCGTTCATCGAGCCCGACAGCCGCACGCCGGAAGGCTTCTACCGCCTCAAGGACGGCACGGGCCTCGACCATTGCATCGCCCGCGGCCTGGCCTATGCGGAGCTCGCCGACCTCCTGTGGTGGGAGACCTCGCATCCGGATCTCGACGACGCGCGCAAGTTCGCGGAAGCCGTCCACAAGCGCTTCCCGGGCAAGCTCCTCGCCTATAACTGCTCCCCGTCCTTCAACTGGAAGAAGAAGCTCGACGACGCCACCATCGCCCGGTTCCAGCGCGAGCTCGGGGCCATGGGCTACAAGTTCCAGTTCGTGACGCTCGCCGGCTTCCACCAGCTCAATTACGGCATGTTCGAGCTGGCGAGCGGCTACCGCGACCGGGGCATGGGAGCCTATTCCGAACTGCAGGTGCGCGAGTTCGATGCGGAAGCGGACGGCTACACCGCCACCCGCCACCAGCGCGAGGTCGGCACCGGCTATTTCGACCAAGTGTCGATAGTCATCACCGGCGGCCACTCCTCGACGACCGCGATGGGCGGCTCCACCGAGACCGCCCAGTTCCACACCTCCCCCAAGCTTCAGGCGGCCGAGTGAGCCCCTGACATTGTCCAAACCCTCTCATCAATGGAGATCATCATGCACAAGTCACGTTTCTGGGTGGTTGGCGGCGAGTACACCTCCTGCGACTGCGAAACCATCGT
>DASQTM010000076.1:0-2527 GCA_035641875.1 Microvirga sp.
AGCGCAGCATGGATTCGAAGCCCGCGATGGTCCGGTCCTCCAGGCGCACGATGGGCTTGAACAGCACCTTCATCTCGTTGCGCTCGATGGCGCGGCGCAGGTCCGCCTCCAGGGTGAAGTGGTCGCTGCGGTCGGAGCGCATGGTGGGGCGGAAGACCTCGATGCGGTTTCCGCCCTGGCGCTTGGCGTGGGCCATGGCGATCTCCGCGTTGCGGACCACGTCCTCGCGGCGGGCGGCGATCTGCGGATCGTACAGGGCGAGGCCGATGGAGGCGGTGAGAAAGATCTCGCGCTCGGCGGAGGTGATCGGCGTGGTGGCCACGCGCCGGACCATGTCGGCGAAGGCGATGATGCGGTCGGTCTCGCGCTCCGACAGCAGGATGATGGCGAAGGAATCGCCCGCGAGGCGCGCGAGGGTATCCTGCGGCTTGAGCAGGCGTCCGAGCCGGCGGGAGAGGGTGAGCAGGATCGAGTCGGCGGCCGCATAGCCGATGGCGTCGTTGGTGTTCTTGAACCGGTCGATGTCGAACACCAGCACGGTGGGGCGTAAGGAACCGTCCTGGCCCGCGAAGGTGAGGGCCGCCTCCAGGCGGTCGTAGAAGAGCTGGCGGTTGGGCAGGCGCGTGAGGTTGTCGTGCACCGCGTCCTGGAGCAGGCGCTCCTCGGCGGTCTTGCTGTCGGTGACGTCGGCCAGGGTGCCGACGATGCGCACCACCTCGCCGTCCGAGCCGATCACCGGCCGCGCCTTGAGGCGGAACCAATAATGGAACCCGGAGGAGGAGCGCAGGCGGAAGTCCTGCACCAGGCGGCCGCGGCGCTGCTCGATCGCCGCGTCGAGGGAGGCGCGGTAGCGGTCCCGGTCGAAGGGATGGATGAGGGCGAGCCAGTCGGCGGCGGCGCCTTCGAGGGCGCCCTGCTTGAGGCCGAGCTGATGCTCCACCTCCGGGCTGACGAAGATGTTGTCCGAGACCACGTCCCAGTCGAACACGATGTCGCCGGAGCCTGCGAGGGCGAGCGCCCGGCGCTCGGAATCGTTGAAGAAGCCCTGCGCGAAGGTTCCGCCCGCGAAGGCGTGCTGCAGCACCGTGAAGCCGATGAGCATGACGATGAGCACGAGGCCGCCCACGAGGGCCGGGGGCACGAGATCCGAGGCGAGATGGCCCACCACCGTGAAGCTCGCCGCCGTCACCCAGGCCACGAGAAGGAGCCAGGTGGGCACGAGCATGACGGCGCGGTCGTAGCCGTGGGTCGCCAGATGGATCACGAGCACGAAGCCGATGCCGGCCACCGCCGCGATCGACAGGCGCGCCACCCCCGACGCCACCGGCGGATCGAAGATGGCAAGCCCGATGAGGCCGCCCAGGAACAGGAGCCAGAAGGCGGTCACGTGGCTGTAGCGCACGTGCCAGCGGTTGAGGTTGAGATAGGCGAACAGGAAGACGAGAAGCGTCGCCGCCAGCACGGCCTCCGCGCCGGCGCGGTAGATCCGCTCGGTCATCTCCGTGATGGGGAAGATGCGCTGGAAGAAGCCGAAATCGATGCAGGCATAGGCCAGCACCGCCCAGGCGAGCGCCGCCGCCGCCGGGAAGATGATCGCCCCCTTCACCACGAACACCACCGTGAGGAACAGGGCCAGCAACCCGGCGATGCCGATGATGATGCCCTTGTAGAGGGTGAGCCCGTTGACGCGCTCCTTGTAGGCGTCCGCATCCCACAGGTGCAGCTGCGGCAGGTTATCGGAGCGCAGCTCCGCCACGAAGGTGACCGTGGTGCCCGGGTCGAGGGTGATCAGGAAAAGGTCCGCGTCGGCGCTGTCGTCGCGCTCGGGCCTGATGCCCTGGCTGGCGGTGATGGCGGCGATGCGCGTCGCGCCCAGGTCGGGCCAGAGCACGCCGGAGCCGGTGAGCCGGAAATGCGGCGCCACGAGAAGGCGGTCCACCTGCTCGTCGGTGTCGTTGGTGAGCGCGAACACGATCCAGTCGGGCCGCGTGCCCGCGTCGCGCGCCTTCACGGCGATCCGGCGCACGATCCCGTCGCGTCCAGGCGCGGTCGAGATGCGGATCTCGTCCCCGTCCGAGCGGTAGCGCTCCACGGCCGGGGTGAGGTCGATGGCCTTCATGGCGGGATCGACGCGCACGGACTCGACGGCCCGTCCGCTCGACGGCCAAGCGAGTGCCATGAAGGCTGCCAGCAGAAGGGTTATGGCGAAAGATACGATCCGCAAATCTTCGGTTCTTTCGTCCGGCACACCACGATCAGAGTAGGATTGGTACCGGTCAGGAGGCCCAAGGGCAAGGCGAAGCCGGCGAGGGGCTCCACTTGTCCGCAGGACTCAAGGGTTATCGTTAAACATGCGGCCATGGGGTCTCTTTGCGGCGGGATTGAGGAAAAGCGGCCGTTCCGCGCTCGAGGATCAGGCGCAACGTGAACCCTCCTCCCCCTTGTGGGGAGGAGATGGAGGTGGGGGTGTTTGCGCCAGACCTTCATAGTTCCCAGCCATGGATTCCCTTCCCCTTCGCTTCGCTCC
>DASQTM010000077.1:0-5329 GCA_035641875.1 Microvirga sp.
CCTCGGCTTCTCTCAACCGAGCAAGCGGCTGCCTACTGCGGCCTGTCTGTGCCGACCTTCAGACGGCTCTGCATCATTCGTCCCATAAGGCTCGGAGAGGGCAAACGAGCCCCGATCCGCTATGACGTCCGATCTCTCGACGAATGGATTGACCGTCTGAACCAACCACAATCATCATCCGTGCTCTCGCCCAATGAGGCGCTGGAGCGGATGAGGGTGCAACATGGTCGCGCGGGTTCCCGTGAAAGGCGTTAAACGATACAAGGACCGCCACGGCAAATGGCGCTGCTACCATCGCAAGACCGGGAAATCGATCAAAGCCGAGTACGGTACGGCTGAGTTTATTCGCGAGGTCGAAGCTCTGGAGAAGCAGGCGAAGGCTAGCGGCCCCGTTCCAGGGACCCTTGGGGAGGTCATCAAGCGTTATCTTGACACGCCGCATTTCAAGGAGGGATTGGCCGAGGCGACGCAAGTGGGCTACCGGCGCTATCTCGCCTTTCTTGACCCCATCGGGAATCTACCGATCCGAAGCATCGACGCCCCATTCCTCGCCAATCTGCGGGATGGGTTGGCTAAGGATCGCGGCCAGCGCCAGGCGAACTATGTTCTGAGCGTCCTGCACAATCTCTTCAAGTTCGCGGTGGAGCGCAAGCTTGCCCGCAGCAACCCCGTTCCCGATGTGGCCCGCGTGAAGCGGCCCAAGAACAAGCGCAAGGCGAACCGGCCTTGGACCTTGGAGGAGCGCCGCGCGGTGCTGCTGGAGGCCCCATGGCAGATCAAGGTGCCGCTTGCCCTAGCTATGTTCACCGGCCTGCGCAAGCGGGACTGTCTGACCATGGAAAAGGGCGCCATTCAGGGTGGTCGCCTAAACACGTCCAAGACAGGGGAAGAGGTGTTCTTGCCACTTCACCCTGGCCTGCTGGCCATCCTTGACGCGGCCCCAGTCCACAAAGGGAAGACCATCGCAGCTAACTCCCGAGGAGAACCCTGGACGGAAAGCGGCTTCAACAGCGTGTGGGACAGGTTCAAGGATAGGCTGGAGGCAGAAGGGAAGGTGGGGCCGCACCTGACTATTCACGGCCTGCGGCATACGGTCGGCTCGATGCTGGCTGATGCAGAGACGGGTCTTGACGACATCCGGCGCACCCTTGGCCAGAAGACGCTAGCCATGGCGCAGCACTATTCTGAGCGGGCCAAGAAGGAGAAGACGATGCGCCGAGTCGTGGACTCTCTCGACCCTTTGGGAACGCGAGAGTGTCTAACCGGTGTGTCTAACCCGGATGAAAGCGGAAAACCGCTTCAGTGAAATGCTAACGCAAACAAGGAGATAAATGGTGCCCAGGGGCGGAATCGAACCACCGACACTGCGATTTTCAGTCGCATGCTCTACCAACTGAGCTACCTGGGCGTCTGGTGCGCGGCGGAGCCGTTCGCGTCAGAGGCCGGTTGTATAGTCAGAGCCGCGCCGCATGTCCAGCGGTCTCGGGGATAAAAATTCACGGGAAGCCGGTCAGCCTTCCCGGTCGTCCTCGTCCCGGTCCTCATCGTCCTCGACGGCCGGAATGGCGTAGCGGCCCGAGAGCCAGCGGTTGAGGTCCACGTCGGCGCAGCGCTTGGAGCAGAAGGGCTTGAATTCCAGCCGCGTCGGCTTTCCGCAGATCGGGCATTTGCCGGATGACGCCAGGGGTTTGTTCTCGTTGGCAGGGTTCATGCCTTGGCCTCCTGGGGTCGATCAGGCTGCGTCGAGCCAGGTGGAGCGCACGGGGAAGCCCTCCCCGTCGAGCAGGCCCACGGTCTCGTAAAGCGGCAGCCCCACCACGTTGGTGTAGGAGCCCACGAGCTTGACCACGAAGGTGCCGGCGAGCCCCTGGATGGCGTAGCCGCCGGCCTTCCCGCGCCACTCTCCGGAGGCCAGGTAGCGCTCGAACTCGTCCCGGGAGAGGCGCTTGAAGCGCACCCGCGTCTCCACGAGACGCTCGCGGATCGCGTCCTTGGGCGTTAGGAGGCAGATCGAGGTGAAGACCCGGTGGGCGCGGCCGGAGAGCAGGCGCAGGCACGCCGCCGCCTCATCCAGGATCTCCGCCTTCGGCAGGACCCGCCGCCCCACCACCACCACCGTATCGGCCGAGAGGATGTAGGAATCCTTCAGGTCGTCTCCGTTGCGGGCCGTCTTGCGGGCGATCTCCGCCTTCGCCCGGGCGAGGCGGCGGGCCAGCTCCTTGGCGCCTTCGTTCTTCAGGGGCGTCTCATCCACATCCCCTGGCAGAAGCGCGTCGGGCTCGATCCCCGCCTGCTGCAGCAGCGCAAGCCGGCGCGGCGAGGCGGAGGCCAGAACAAGCTTCGGCCGCCAAGCGGGGTTCGACAGCTCGGAAGAAGACGCCACGATGATCTCCACGCTTCGGGATCCCTGCGGATCCTCACCAGATACTCAGTCGAACAGGGCTATGGCTGCGCCCGGTCACAAGATGGAACCGGACGGAGCCCAATCAAGCGTCGAGCGGCGGCTCGGCGGCGGCCGGCGGCCGGTCTTCCGCCGGTTGCTGGACGTGGGCGCGATCGAGCCGGCGATAGCGCATGACGCCGATGGGAATCGTCAGCAGGAACAGGATCGTGCCCAGGGCCAGCATCTCGAACGGGAAGCTGACCAGCAGACCGAAAGCGGCGACGGACAGAACGAAGATCGGCAGCACCCATTGGCGGGGCACGTACTTGCCCATGGTCTTTCCCGAATAGGTGGGGACGGTCGACACCATGAGAAGGGCGATGCCAACCGAATACACGAGGACGACGAGGGCGACGCCTGTCTCCCGGATGGGCACGCCGAGGAAGGAGAGGTAGAGCGGCAGGAGCGCCGAGAGCGCGCCCATGGGGGCGGCCATGCCGACGAAGAAGTTCTTCTTCCATTCAGGCCGGTTCGGGTCGTCGATCATGACGTTGAAGCGGGCAAGCCGCAGGGCCGCCGCGATGGCGAAGACCAGGGCGGCGATCCAGCCCAGGGAGCGCAGCTCGTGCAGGACGAAGCTGTAGAGGATGAGCCCCGGCGTAACCCCGAAATTCAGGAAATCGGCGAGCGAGTCGAGCTCCGCCCCGAAGCGGGACGTTCCCTTGAGAAGCCGCGCGAGACGTCCGTCGACGCCATCGAGAAGGGCCGCCACCACCACAGCCAGGACCGCCTGCTCGTAGCGGCCCTCGAAGGCGAGCCGGATCGCCGTCAGGCCGAGGCATACGGTGATCAGGGTGACGATGTTGGGCGCGATGACGCGAAAGGGAACCGGCTTGAACAGCCGCTTGCGCGGCTCGTTGGGGTCCGGGGCGAAGGGGGGAAAAAGGTCACTCATGGCGTGAATTTACGGGCAGCCGCCTTGAGCGGCAAGCAAGCTCTGCGGCGGGCTCCTGCCCCTTTGGACGGATGGCAGGCCACGCCCGGCGCTCCTGTTTCGACGGTTTCACGAGGAACGGCCCCCGCTTGCCTGAGGGATGCCCTAGCCGACCCGGTACTGACGGGCCGGCTCGTTGGCCGTGAGATCGGCGAGCACCGTCTCGCCCGCTACGGCCGCTTGTCCCAGGCCGACAAGAACCTGGGTGGTGAGCGGCACGTAGATATCGAGGCGCGAGCCGAAGCGGATCAGGCCGAAGCGCTCGCCGGTGCTCAAGGAATCGCCGACCTTGACGAAGGACACGATGCGGCGCGCCACGAGGCCGGCGATCTGCACGACGCCGATCCTGGCGCCGCCCGTCTCGATGACGAGGGCATTGCGCTCGTTGTCCTCACTGGCCTTGTCCAGCTCGGCGTTGAGGAACAGGCCCGGCGTATAGAGGATCTGCAGGATCCGGCCGGTGACCGGCGAACGGTTTACGTGGCAGTCGAACACGTTCATGAACACGGAAATCCGGGTCATCGGCTCGGGTGGCAGGTCGAGTTCCGCAGGGGGGACCGCCGTGGTGATGAGGTTCACGCGGCCGTCGGCCGGAGACACCACAAGGCCTTCCCGGATCGGGGTCACCCGCGGGGGGTCGCGGAAGAAGTAGCACACCCACACGGTGAGGATCGTGCCGATCCAGCCGAACGGCGACCACAAGGCTCCCAGCAGGATCGTCGCGACGAGCGCGATCAGGATGAAGGGATAGCCTTCCTTGTGGATGGGGACGAAGATGCGGCGGATCGATTCCAGAAGATCGGTCATTCTGTTGAAGCCTCGGAGGGTTTGCGTGGGGATGGCAGGCCCGGGCGGTTCCGTCAACCTGCCACGCTTTCCCTGACCTTGATGCGTTCTTCGTCTTCCACCCGCTTGAGGGCCTCGCGGGCCTGATCCGCCTCGCGCTGGCGGCTCCACATGGCCGCATAGACCCCGCCCTGGGCGAGCAGGCTGGCATGATCGCCGCGCTCGACGACGCGGCCCTGATCGAGAACGATGATTTCGTCCGCGCCGATCACCGTGGACAGGCGGTGCGCGATCACGAGGGTGGTGCGCCCCCGGCTGACCCGGTCCAGGGCGTCCTGGATCTCCTTTTCGGTGAAGGTGTCCAGAGCCGAGGTCGCCTCGTCGAGCACCAGGATCGGCGGAGCCTTCAGGATCGTCCGGGCGATCGCCACCCGCTGCTTCTCGCCGCCCGAAAGTTTCAGGCCCCGCTCGCCTACGGGGGTATCGTAGCCCTCCGGCAGAAGCGCGATGAACCGGTCGATCTGCGCCAGACGGGCGGCCTCCCGCATCTCCTCCGGCGAGGCGTCCCAGCGGCCGTACTGGATGTTATAGCCGATGGTGTCGTTGAACAGCACCGTGTCCTGCGGGACCATGCCAATGACCTTGCGTAGGGAAGCCTGCTGCACATCGGCGATGTCCTGTCCGTCGATGAGGATCCGGCCGCTGGCGGGTTCGTAAAACCGGAACAGCAGGCGCGAAATGGTCGACTTGCCCGCGCCCGAAGGGCCGACGATGGCCACCGTGTGCCCGGCCGGAACCTCGAAGCTCACCCCCTTCAGGATGGGGCGCTCGGGGTTGTAGGCGAAATGCACATCCTCAAAGCGTACGACCCCCTGTTTCACCTCCAGCGGCGTGGCGCCCGGCCTGTCCTGGATCTCCGGGTTGCGGTCGAGCACGGCGAACATGTCGTCGATGTCGATGAGGGCCTGCTTGATCTCGCGATAAAGCATGCCCATGAAATTCAGCGGAATGTAGAGCTGCACCAGCATGGCGTTGACGAGCACGAAGCTGCCGATGGAGGCGCGGCCCGCAATGATGTCCTGCGCTGCCAGCACCATAACGACGGCCATGCCGATGGAGAAAATCACCGCCTGGCCGGCATTGAGCACCGCCAGCGAGGTGTAGGT
>DASQTM010000078.1:0-11409 GCA_035641875.1 Microvirga sp.
CGAATTGTTGTTGATGCCCTCCTTGTAGAGGGCGTGGGCCGCGATGCCGTATTCCGCCACCTCGTCCATGTCCAGGGTGCGGATCTGCAGCTCCACCCGCTGGCTGCCCGGGCCGATCACGGTGGTGTGGATCGAGCGGTAATCGTTCTGCTTGGGCGTGGAGATGTAGTCCTTGTAGCGCCCCGGCACCATGGGCCAGCTGGTATGGACGGCGCCCAGCGCCCGGTAGCACTCGTCGATGGTGCCGACGATGATTCGAAAGGCGAAGATGTCCGACAATTGCTCGAAGGAGACGGACTTGCGCTCCATCTTGCGCCAGATCGAATAGGGCCGCTTCTGGCGTCCCGACACCTGCGCCTCGATCCCCTGGACGCCGAGCTTCTTCGTCAGGGTCCGCTCGATCTCCTCGACCAGCTTCTCGCTCCTGGCGGTCAGCTCATGGAGATGGCGGTTGATGGCCTCGTAGGCCTCCGGGTCGAGGTTCTGGAAGGACAGGTCTTCCAGCTCTTCGCGCATCTCCTGGATGCCCATGCGCCCGGCGAGCGGCGCATAGATCTCGAGGGTCTCCTCGGCGATCCGCCTGCGCTTGTCGGGCGGCATGAACTGGAGGGTGCGCATGTTGTGCAGGCGGTCGGCGAGCTTGACCAGCAGCACCCGAACATCGTCCGCGATGGCCAGCAGCAGCTTGCGGAAGTTCTCGCCCTGAGCCGCCCGCTTCGACACGAGATCGAGCCGCTTGATCTTGGTCAAGCCGTCGACCAGGGATCCGATCTGGGGGCCGAACTTGTTGTTGATCTCCTCGAGCGTCGCCTGGGTGTCCTCCACCGTGTCGTGGAGGACGGCCGCCGCAATGGTCGCTTCGTCGAGCTTGAGGTCGGTCAGGATCGCCGCAACCTCGAGGGGATGGCCGAAGAACAGGTCGCCGGACGCGCGCTTCTGGTTGCCATGCGCCATCATGGCATAGATGTACGCGCGGTTGAGAAGCGCCTCGTCGGCCGAGGGGTTGTAGCGCTTGACCCGCTCGACGAGTTCGTACTGGCGCATCATCCGGCCGCAATCTCCTTTTTGATCCTGTATATCTGGCTGAACTTAAAGGGATTTGGAGGATATTGTACAATGTCTTCCGGCGGCAAGCTGAATACCTTGCCGCAGGGCCCCAAACTATGGGTTGGTTAAGGGAGGCGCCAACAAAAAGCCCGGCGCGAGGCCGGGCTTTATGACATAAAGCGTGGCGATGCTTACTCGCGGTCGTCGTCGTCCGCGCTGCTGCTCGGGGGAACGAGGCCCTCCAGGCCGCGGAGGAGGTCGTCCTCGCTCATGCGGTCGAATTGCACATCCGCGTCGTTGTCGCCTCCGGCCGGGGCCGCGGCGGCGGTGTTGCCGAGCAGCGGAACGGTTTCCGCCTCCGGCTCGTCCACCTCGACGTATTTCTGCATCGAATGGATGAGCTGCTCCTTCAGGTCGTCGGGAGCGATGGTCTCGTCCGCGATCTCACGGAGAGCCACGACAGGGTTCTTGTCGCGGTCGCGGTCGATGGTCAGCGGCGCGCCCGAGGAGATCAGGCGGGCCCGGTGGCTGGCCAGCAGGACGAGCTCAAACCGGTTGTCGACCTTGTCGATGCAGTCTTCGACGGTCACACGAGCCATGGGAGGCTCCTTCTTCAGGTTCTGAGAAAAATCGGGAGGTCGGGTCAATACATCGGCTGACCTGAGAAAACAAGGGGAGCCGTGCCCTTTCAGCGGGTTAAGGGAAAACCGGCCCGTACAGGCCTGCAAGGTTTTCCGCTCTTTGCCTTGACTCCGCCGCCTCCCGGTGCGAGTCCCGCGCGGATTTCACGCAGCAAAGGTTCCGCTCCCGATGAAGCGCGCGTTCATTTTTCCGGGCCAGGGAAGCCAGGCCGTGGGGATGGGCAAGGCCCTCGCCGAGGCCTTCCCGCAAGCCAAGGCCGTTTTCGACGAGGTGGATGACGCCCTCTCGCAGAAGCTTTCCACCCTCATGTGGGACGGGCCGGCGGAGGACCTGACGCTCACCGCCAACACCCAGCCGGCCCTGATGGCCGTGAGCTTGGCGGCGATCCGGGCCCTGGAAGCGGAGGCGGGGCTCGACCTCGGGACGCATGCGGCTTTCGTCGCCGGGCATTCCCTTGGGGAATATTCGGCTCTGGCCGCCGCCGGCAGCCTCTCGGTCGCCGACACGGCCCGCCTGCTGCGCATTCGCGGCGACGCCATGCAGAACGCGGTTCCGGTGGGGCAGGGCGCCATGGCGGCGCTGCTCGGCCTCGAATTCGGCGCGGCCCTGGAGGTCGCCCGCGAGGCGGCGCAGGGCGAGGTCTGCGATGCCGCCAACGACAATGGCGGCGCTCAGGTGGTGGTCTCCGGCAACAAGGCCGCCGTCGAGCGGGCGGTCGCGATCGCCCAGACCAGGGGGGCGAAGCGCGCCGTGATGCTGGCCGTGTCCGCCCCCTTCCATTGCGCCCTCATGCAGCCCGCCGCCGACGCCATGCGCGAGGCCCTGGCCGGGGTGCGTGTCAACGCTCCGGCCGTGCCCGTGGTCGCCAATGTGGAGGCCGGGCCGATCACCGATCCGGCGGCGATCCGCGACGCCTTGGTCCGCCAGGTCACCGGCACCGTGCGCTGGCGCGAGAGCGTGGCCTATATGGCCACCCAGGGCGTCGAGGCCTTCTACGAGGTCGGGTCCGGCAAGGTGCTGACGGGCCTCGTGAAACGCATCGCCGCAGGCGCTTCCACGTCGGCCATCGGCGCGCCCGATGACGTCGCCGCCTTCAAAACGTCCCTTCACGGCTAAAGAGGAGCCTCGCATGTTCGATCTGACCGGCCGCAAGGCTCTCGTGACCGGCGCCACCGGCGGCATCGGCGGCGCCATCGCCCGGGCCCTCCATGCCCAGGGCGCGACCCTCACCCTGTCGGGGACCCGCCGCTCCGCCCTCGACGAACTGGCCGCCTCGCTTGGGGAGCGCGTCCACGTCGTCGAGGCCAACCTGTCGGACAAGGATTCGGTCGAGGCCCTCGTTCCTGCGGCCGAGGCCGCCATGGAAGGGCTCGACATCCTAGTCAACAACGCGGGCGTAACCAAGGACAACCTCTTCATGCGCATGAAGGACGAGGAGTGGGACACGGTCATCGCCGTGAACCTCACCGCCGCCTTCCGCCTCTCCCGCGCCGCCGTGAAGGGCATGATGCGCCGCCGCCATGGCCGCATCGTCAATATCGGCTCCGTGGTGGGCTCTACGGGCAATCCGGGCCAGGGCAATTACGCCGCCTCCAAGGCAGGCCTGATCGGCATGACCAAGGCGCTTGCCGCCGAGGTGGCAAGCCGCAACATCACCGTGAACCTTGTGGCCCCGGGCTTCATCGAGTCGCCCATGACCGACGTGCTCAACGACAAGCAGCGCGAGGGGATCCTTGGCACCATTCCCATGGGACGGCTCGGCCGGGGCGACGAAATCGCCTCCTCCGTCGTCTATCTCGCCTCCAACGAAGCCGCTTACGTGACGGGTCAAACCATGCACGTGAACGGCGGAATGGCCATGTTCTAAAGGCACTTGAGGGTGTTTCCGGAAACTGTTTGCGGGGGCGGCAACCCCCCTCGCCAGAGAGGACAAGCTTGTGTTAAGCATGAGCCCGATCAGGTCAAAGGGGTTGACCGGCGCTTAAAAATGCGGCTTTGCACGGCGCAGGGTAGCCGTTTCAGCGTTGTCAGCTGAGCAGCTGATCTAACTTCAATTCTTGACCCGCCCAATTCCTGAGGCGGCAGCCACTGAGGAAAATACGATGAGTGACGTCGCTGATCGCGTGAAGAAGATTGTTGTCGAGCACCTCGGCGTCGAAGCCGACAAGGTGACCGACAACGCCAACTTCATCGACGACCTGGGCGCCGACAGCCTCGACACCGTCGAGCTGGTGATGGCGTTCGAGGAGGAGTTCAACGTCGAGATTCCGGATGACGCGGCTGAGACCATCGTCACGGTTGGCGACGCCATCCGCTTCCTCGAGAAGAACGCGGCCTGAAGAACAGCAGGGCGTCGGGTGACTCATCCGACGCCCTCATTTTATTGAGCGATAGGGCAGGACATGATGCGCCGGGTTGTTGTTACGGGTCTTGGCATGGTCACTCCGCTGGGTAACGGCGTCGAGGCCACATGGTCCCGGCTCGTCGAGGGCCAGAGCGGCGCCAACAAGATCAGCGACTTCCAGGTGGACGACCTCGCCTGCCAGATCGCCTGCCAGATCCCCCGCGGCGACGGCTCCGACGGCACCTTCAACGCCGATCAGTGGATGGAGCCGAAGGAGCAGCGCAAGGTTGACCCCTTCATCGTCTATGGGATGGCGGCGGCCACCCAGGCCCTGCAGGATTCGGGCTGGAAGCCCACCACTTACGAGGACCAGTGCGCGACCGGCGTGCTGATCGGCTCCGGCATCGGCGGCATCGGCGGCATCTACGAGGCTTCGGCCACCCTCATCGAACGCGGCCCGCGCCGCATCTCGCCCTTCTTCATCCCCGGCCGCCTCATCAACCTGGCGGGCGGCTACGTGTCCATCGAGCACGGGCTGAAAGGTCCGAACCATGCGGTGGTGACGGCCTGCTCCACCGGCGCCCACGCCATCGGCGACGCGGCGCGCCTGATCGCCCTGGGCGATGCGGAGGTCATGGTGGCCGGCGGCACGGAATCGCCCATCAACCGGCTGTCCATCGCGGGCTTCGCCGCCTGCCGGGCCCTTTCCACCAATTTCAACGACGATCCGACCAGGGCCTCGCGCCCCTACGACAAGGACCGGGACGGCTTCGTCATGGGTGAGGGTGCCGGCGTAGTGGTGCTGGAGGAATACGAGCACGCCAAGGCGCGCGGCGCCAAGATCTATGCGGAGGTCATCGGCTACGGCCTGTCGGGGGACGCCTATCACATCACCTCGCCCTCGGAGGATGGTGACGGGGCCTATCGCTGCATGTCCGCCGCCATCAAGCGGGCAGGCATTTCCGTGTCGGAGATCGACTACGTGAACGCCCACGGAACCTCCACCCCCCTCGGAGACGAGATCGAGCTGAAGGCGGTCGAGCGCCTCGTGGGCAATGCGGCTGGCAAGCTCACCATGTCCTCCACCAAGTCCGCCGTCGGCCACCTGCTCGGCGCGGCGGGCGCCGTCGAGGCGATCTTCTCCGTCCTGGCCATGCGGGACGGCATCGTGCCCCCGACCATCAACCTCGACAATCCGTCCGTCGACACGGCCATCGATCTCGTTCCCAAAACCGCCAAGCGCAAGGACATCGACGTGGCTCTCTCGAACTCCTTCGGGTTCGGCGGCACCAACGCGTCCTTGATCTTCCGTCGCGTATCCTGACAATAAGCCAAGCCCGTTACGGCTTTTCGCCATAATCCCCGCTAGGGTGGCGAACAGCCGGGGATCACCGGTAGGCACCAGAAAAGCGTCGTGATGTTCGGACGAAAGAAACAAAAGCCTCCCGCCTTCCAGCAAGACACGGAGTCTCAGAACTCCTTCCAACCGCGCCTTGCGCCGCGCTCTCCCAGCGAGGCCATCAAGCCGATGGCCACTCCGCCCCTGCCGCCCCGCATCCCCCGCCGCAGGGGAGGAATGGCCTCCGTGGTCAGCGGACTCCTGACCCTTCTCATCGCCCTGGCGATCGCCGCGATCTTCGGCTTCTCCATGCTCGAGCGGGAGGTGACGGCCAAGGGTCCGCTCCAGAGCGACAAGGTCGTTCTGATCCCGCGCAACACCGGAACAGGCGAAATCGCCAGCATCCTGAAGCAGGAGGGCGTGATCAACCACCCCTTCCTCTTCGAGGCCTATGCCCTCGTCAACGGGCAGCGGAGCCAGCTCAAGGCGGGCGAGTTCCAGTTCAAGGCGGGCGTTAGCGTCGCCGAGGCCATCGATACCCTCGCTCAGGGCAAGGCCATCCTGCACTCGGTCACGATCCCCGAAGGGCTCACCACCGAGCAGATCATCGCCCGCCTCTACGAAAACGAGATCCTGAGCGGCGATCTCGCCGAGACGCCCCGGGAAGGGACCCTGCTGCCCGACACATACAAGTTCGAGCGCGGCACGACGCGCCAGCAGATCGTCAACACCATGCAGGCGGCCCAGCGCCAGGCCCTCAACCAGATCTGGCAGCGCCGTTCGCCCGAGGTGCCGATCAAGTCTCCTCAGGAGCTGGTTATCCTGGCCTCCATCGTCGAGAAGGAGACGGGCCGCGCCGACGAGCGCACGCGGGTCGCCGGCGTCTTCATCAACCGGCTCATGAAGCGCATGAAGCTCCAGTCCGACCCCACCATCGTCTACGGTCTGGTCGGCGGGAAGGGCACCCTCGGGCGGGGCATCATGCGCAGCGAGATCGAGGCTGCGACTCCCTACAACACCTATGTGGTCGAAGGCCTGCCTCCCGGTCCCATCGCCAATCCGGGCCGGGCGGCGCTCGAGGCTGTGGCCAATCCGTCGCGGACGAAGGATCTCTACTTCGTCGCGGATGGGTCCGGCGGCCATGCCTTCGCCGAGACCTACGAGCAGCATCAGCGCAACGTGACCCGCTGGCGGCAGATCGAGAAGACCCGCGCCACGACCGAAACCGGCAATGTGGACCGGATCGCGCCGGAAGCTGATGGGCAGGGCCCAGCGGGCGCCGCCGGCGGCGTGACACAGGAACTGCGCGGCACCGCTGAGGCTACCCCGCTTCCGGGGGGCAGGCAGGGGCGCCCCCGCGGCTTCGATGCAAGCGAAGGCACCAGCAGGGACCCGCTCAAGAACAAGACGTTCGACCTGAGCAACCCCAAGAACGTCCCAACCTTGCGTCAACCCTGACGGTTTGGCTGCTTGTAGGGGGGATCGGCGCACATTAAGGTCGCGCGATCTTCAAGACCATCCGAGGTTCAAGCGCATGGCCATTGCGAGCATGACCGGCTTCGCCCGCGAAGCCGGCATCACCGGCCCTTACCAATGGGCCTGGGAAATCAAGACCGTGAACGGGCGCGGACTCGAGGTGCGGGTGAGAACCCCCTCCGGTCTCGACGCCCTGGGCGAAGAGGCGCGAGGCCAGATCCTCAAGGCGCTCACCCGCGGCCAGGGACAGCTCAACCTCGCCCTCGGCAAAACCTCCTCGGCACCGAAGCTTCGGGTCAATCAGGAGGTGCTGCAATCCCTGCTCTCGGCCATCGGCTCCCTGACCCTGCCGGAGAATGTGAAGCCTGCTTCTCTCGATGGTCTTCTGTCCGTCCGCGGGGTGGTGGAGCTCGACGAGGACGGGGGCGACCCAGCTCAGGACGAGGCTCTCGACACGGCCCTCAAGGCCGGGATCGGCAGGCTCATCCAAGCCTTGAAGGCGGCGCGCCTGAAGGAGGGACAGGCCTTGGCCGCGGTCCTTGGCCAGCAGCTCGACGGCATCGCGCGCCTTGTCGACGAGGCGGAAGGTTCGCCTGCCCGGCGGCCCGAGGCCATCCGCGCGCGCCTGGAAGCACAGGTCTCCGAACTCCTCGAAGGCAAGGCCTCCCTCGATCCCGCCCGCCTGCACCAGGAGGCGGTGCTGATCGCCGCCCGGGCCGACATCCGCGAGGAATTGGATCGCCTGCGCGCCCATGTGGACGCGGCGCGCGGCCTCCTGCAGGAGGGCGGGTCGGTCGGGCGGCGGCTCGATTTTCTCGCTCAGGAATTCGGGCGCGAGGCGAACACCCTCTGCGCGAAGGCCAACGATGTGGCGCTCTCTCGGATCGGTCTTGAACTGAAGGCCGTGATCGAGCAGTTCCGCGAACAGGTTCAGAACGTGGAGTAGGGCAGTGGGTCTCGATGCAAAATCCCCCGTCGGCCGGCGTGGCCTCATCCTGATCCTGTCCTCGCCCTCGGGGGCGGGCAAGACCACGCTCACCCGCTCCCTGGTGCAGGACCAGGCCGGCGTGCTGTCGATCTCCGTCACCACGCGCCTGAAGCGCCCCTCGGAGATCGAGGGACGCCATTACCACTTCATCGATGTGGAGGAGTTCATGGCGATGCGCGATCGCGATGAGCTTCTCGAATGGGCCGAGGTGCACGGCAATTTCTACGGCACTCCCCGCAAGCTCGTGGAGCGGACCCTCTCGTCCGGGCAGGACATGATCTTCGACATCGACTACCAGGGCACCCGGCAGGTGCGCCAGAAACTGCCGGAGGATGTGGTGACCGTGTTCATCCTGCCTCCCAGCTTCAAGGAATTGAAGGCCCGGCTGGAGCGGCGGGCGGAGGATTCCCCCGAGATCATCGCCAAGCGCCTCACCAATGCGCGGGTCGAGATGGAGCGCTGGGTCGAGTACGACTACGTGATCGTCAACGAGGATCTCGGCCGATCCTACGACAGCCTGAAGGCGATCCAGGCGGCCGAGCGCTTGAAACGCGACCGGCTCGTCGGCCTGTCCGAGTTCGTCGAAGGGCTGCTCTCGGAAAAGATCGACTAGGTCCTCCGGACGCGGATCGGCCGCTGCCCGTGGATCGCAACGCTACGTTCGGCAAAGGCGGGCTTCATTTCAGAGCCAACCGATTTCGGCGCTCGTGGCGTGCCATGGCGTGCCCGATCAGGATCTCCATCAGCTCGCTCTGCGGCAGGCCGCCGGCCTCCCAGAGCTTCGGGTACATGCTGATCGCCGTGAAACCCGGCAGGGTGTTCACCTCGTTGACGAAGAGGCTGTCCTCCTGCTTCGGATCGACGAAGAAGTCGACGCGGGCCAAACCCTCGCAGCCCAGGACCCGGAACGTCTCGACCGCGAGCTCCTGGATGCGGCGCGCCGGAGCGGCGGGAAGTTCGGCCGGAATGCGCAGAAGAGCGCCGTCCGCGTCGATGTACTTGGCGTCATAGCTGTAGAAGCCGTGGCTGCCTGCGGGCACGATCTCGCCGAGCGGAGAGGCCTTGACCTCGCCGGCAGCATCCTCCAGCACAGAGCATTCGATCTCCCGCGCGCCGGCGACGCTGCGCTCCACGAGCACTTTGCTGTCGTAGGTGAAGGCCCGTTCACACGCCTTCTCGAATTCCCCGGCGGACGTGGCGCGGGACACGCCCACCGATGAGCCCATATTGGCAGGCTTCACGAAGAGATCGGGTGTGTCGAGCGTATCCACTGCTGTCCGGTAATCGACGCGGGTGCGGGGCGTCAGGGTCAGGAAGGGAACCACGGGCAGGCCGCTATCGCGCAGGAGGCGCTTGGCCACGTCCTTGTCCATCGCGGCCGCAGAACCCGAGACGCCGGATCCGACATAGGGAACGTTTGCGAGCTCCAGAAATCCCTGAACCGTTCCGTCCTCGCCGTTCGGTCCATGGAGCACCGGCACGACCGCATCGAGGCGAAGCGTATCGCGGCCGGATGAACCGTTCAGGACGATCATTTCGCCGGCGCCACCCGGCAGGAGAGCCACCTGAGGGGCTCCGTCAGGAATCTCCAGGGATTTCGCTCCCCGTCCGCCGCCATTGCCGCTGTCGCAGAGAAGCCAGCGTCCATCCCGTCCGATGCCGATCGGAACGATGTCGTAGCGATCCGGATCGAGGGCGCGCAGGACATTGGCCGCCGACAGTTGAGAGACCTCATGCTCCGCAGAGCGTCCCCCGAACAGAAGCCCGATCCTTTTGCGCGGCTGCGTCATGCCCGCTTCCTCCCCTCGCAGCCGGTGAAGGCCGCTCGTGCGAACCCGATCATGGGAGAGGCGCGGTTAAGGTCTCGTGAAGGGTTGGGCCCACGCCCCTCCGGCGGCTTCATATAGGCAGGGCCGGCGGCAGGGCGAGCGCAGGGAGGCGCCCCTAGTCGCGGGAACCCTGCAAGGCATCCAGGGCATTGGCGAGCGCCACATAGCCCTCCACCGGGATGTTCTCCGCCCGGATCGTTTCCTCCAGCCCGGCCGCCTTGATGAGGGTGGATGGGTCCGGCGCGATGGACTTCAGGCTCTGGCGCAGCATCTTCCGGCGCTGCCCGAAGGCCGCCCGGGTCACCGCCTCCAGGGCGCCGATGCGGCAGGGCAGGGGCGCCTCGCGCGGGATGAGGTGAACCACGCTCGAAGTGATTTTCGGGGGCGGCACGAAGGCGGAAGGCGGCACGTCGAAGAGGATCCGCGATTGGGTGCGCCAGCCGCACAGTACGCCCAGCCGCCCATAGTTCTTAGGGTCGCCCTCGTTGGCCACGATGCGCTCGGCCACCTCGCGCTGGAACATGAGGGTGAGCGACGACCACCAGGGCGGCCAGGCCTCGCCCGTGAGCCAGCCTGTCAGCAGCGCCGTTCCCACATTGTAGGGCAGGTTGGAGACGATCCGCACAAGCCCGTCCCCGACTAGGGGGCGAGGATCGAAGGCCAGCGCATCGGCCTCGACGACCTCCAGTCGCCCGGGGTAATGGGCGGAAATCTCCGCAAGCGCAGGCAGACAGCGGCTGTCGCGCTCGATGGCCACCACCTTCTTCGCGCCGGCCGCCAGAATGGCACGGGTCAGGCCCCCGGGACCAGGGCCGACCTCGATCACCGTGGTGCCTTCCAGGGGACCGGCGGAGCGGGCGATCCGGCTCGTGAGATTGAGATCGAACAGAAAGTTCTGGCCGAGCGATTTCTTGGCCATCAGGCCATGGGTGCGGACCACATCCCGAAGCGGCGGGAGGCCGTCGATCTGGCTCATGGGGCCGCCCTTGCCCCCAGGCGGGCGGCCAGCCGGAGAGCGGCCTCGAGGCTGCTGGGCCGGGCGATCCCCCGGCCGGCGATATCGAACGCGGTGCCGTGATCGGGCGAGGTGCGTACGAAAGGCAGCCCGAGGGTCACGTTGACGGCGTCGTCGAACGCGATGGTCTTGATGGGGATGAGGGCTTGGTCATGATACATGGCGAGCGCCGCATCGTAGCGGCTGCGGGCGTGGGCATGGAACATGGTGTCCGCCGGAAGTGGGCCGGAGACAGCAATCCCCTCCTGCCGCAGGATCTCGACCGCCGGGGCGACGATCGTCATGTCCTCCGATCCCATCGCCCCGTTCTCCCCCGCATGGGGGTTGAGGCCCGCGAGTGCGAGGCGGGGATGGGAGAGGCCGAACCGCTCCCTCAACTCCCGTGCCACGATCCGCCCGGTGAGAACGATCAGGTCGGTGGTCAGGCGGGAGGGCACGGCCGAGAGGGGGATGTGAATCGTCACGGGCACGACGGCCAGTTCTTCGCTCCACAGCATCATGACCGGGTGAGGGGCCCGGCCGTCGGCGTCCGCCGCAAGTGCGGCCAGAAACTCCGTATGTCCCGGATGCCGGAACCCGGCCTCGTAGAGCACGTGCTTTGCGATGGGGTTGGTCACCAGGGCGCAGGCGGCGCCATCGCGGACCAGACGCACGGCGGTCTCAATGGATTCAATGACGGAGGATGCATAGCCGGCATCGGGCCGGCCAGGCTCGGCGGCAACTGCCGAC
>DASQTM010000079.1:0-2502 GCA_035641875.1 Microvirga sp.
CCGGCCAGTTCGTGAACATCGACTCCAACTACCGCGAGTCGCAGCCCGACATCCGGGTGCAGATCGACCGCCAGCGCGCGGCCGACCTGGGGGTCTCGGTGGAGGATATCGGCCGCACCCTGGAGCTCATGTTCGGCGAGCGCGAGGTCTCGACCTTCGTCAGCCGCGGCGACGAGTATCCGGTGATCATCCGGGCAAGGCCTGAGGACCGGGCGACCCCCAACGACCTCACCAACACCTTCATCCGGGCGGCGAACGGCGAGCTCGTGCCGCTCTCGTCCTTCGTGAGCCTCACGGAATCGGCGGCTCCCCAGGCGCTCAACCGCTTCGACCGCCTGCGCTCGATCACGATCCAGTCCGGCCTCGCCCCGGGCGTGTCCATCGGCCAGGGCTTGGAGACCCTCGAGCAGATCGTGCGCGAGAACCTGCCGGCGGAGGCGCGGATCGGCTATTCGGGCCAGTCCCGCGACTTCAAGGACTCGTCGAGCGCCATCTACGTCACCTTCGCCATGGCGCTGCTGGTGGTGTTCCTGGTGCTGGCGGCCCAGTTCGAGAGCTGGATCAACCCGTTCATCATCATGCTCACGGTGCCTCTCGCGGTGACGGGCGGCCTGGCGGCCCTGGTGCTGACCGGGCAATCCCTCAACATCTACAGCCAGATCGGCATGATCCTGCTCATCGGCCTGATGACCAAGAACGGCATCCTCATCGTCGAGTTCTCGAACCAGTTGCGCGAGCGCGGATATTCCGTGCGCGACGCGGTGATCGAGGCCTCGGTGCTGCGCCTGCGGCCGATCCTGATGACCTCCATCGCCATGATCGGCGGCGCGATCCCGCTCGCCTGGTCGACCGGCGCAGGCGCGGAATCCCGCAGCGCCATCGGCTCGGTGATCGTGGGCGGCGTGACCCTCTCCACCCTGCTGACCATGCTCGTGGTGCCGGCGATCTACCTGCTCATCGGCGGCTACACCAAGCCCGCCACCTATGTGGGCGAGATGCTCGACCGGCTGAGGGCGCAGACGGGACAGCGCCCCCATGGGGAGGACCTGCCCGCCCGCCCAGGCCAAGAGCCCCCGGCCCATCCGGCGGAGTAGGCTGGCCGCATGGAAAAAGCCCCGGCCACGGCCGGGGCTTTCAATGGGAACGGACCTATGGTTGCGCCCGATCAGGAGACGGGTGGAGCCGTTTCCCTGACCGGACCTCTCGGGGCCGGTTTCCTGGCGCGATACTTCGACGAGACGGCCATCGGAGCAAGGCTCACGGTGACGGGGTTGGGATAATGCTCCAGGGTGGAGCCGGTCGCGGCGTCGACCCCCATGCCGATGACGCCGCCGATCAGGACGTTGCCGGCAAAGCCTGCCACGCCGGACCCCGCCACGCGGGTCTGGACCATCACGTCCTGGCTTTCGTAACCCTCCTTCGAGAAGGTGGCGACGAACTCGGACTTGCGGCTCACCTCGAGGGTGCAGGGCGTCGTGGGGCAGGTCAGCCCGGTCGACGTGCGCATGGCCGCCGGCGGCTGCGAATCGAAGGTGATCTGTTCCGTCGTGCCGCGGGTGACCGTGGCGCAAGCGCCCAAGGACAAGCTGCCCGCCACCAGGGCGAGAATGGATAAACGCATAAGGACCCCCAGATGTAAGGTTGTGTTGCTTTCTCCCCGCTAACGCGAGGTTGAATGGGATATCGTTAGGTTATCCGGCAGCAGGATGGCAACGGACTCAACCCTAGATGAGCGCTCGTTTTCCACAGCTGTGCCTTCCGGGAAACACCTTTCCAGGAAGCACCTTTCCAGGAAGCACTTGGCTTTCGGCCGGGGAGCCCAGGGCTCAGCCACCGCAGATGGCGCTCGGCCCGTCCTATTCGAACGCGTAACGGACGCCGACGCGCATCTCGTGCGCCCCGATGGCGGCCATATCGACGCCTGCCCCGTCGCGGCGCGTCTTCACGTCTCCCAGGCTCACATAGCGGTAGCCGAGGTCCAGGGTGAAGGCGGAGGAGAGCTGGTAGCCGACGCCTGCCATGAGCGCCCAGGCGAAGCTGTAATCGGTCCCGCCTGCGACGCGGGTCCAGGTTTCGCCCGCGGCGGGATTGGCGGAGGCGCGCGCATGATCCGACAGGAGGTTCCGGCCGAGGCCGACGCCCGCGCCGATATAGGGCGTGACATCCATGAAGGTTCCAAGCTCCAGGTAGCCGTTCGCCATGAGGGCCGTGGACTGGAACAGGCCCCTGTCGAGCAGGACGCCGGCGGGCGTGACGGCCGCGCCCCTGAAGCGGGCGTTGAGGCGGTGGTCGAAGGTCACGTCGGCGCGGAAATTCGGACCGAACCGGTAGCCGATGCCGAAGCCTGCCACGGCCCTGTGGCCGATCCTCCTGTCGATGAAGCCGGAGAAAGGCGATGCGATGAGATCCGCCTCGGG
Source organism: Microvirga sp. (assembly GCA_035641875.1). GTDB lineage: Bacteria > Pseudomonadota > Alphaproteobacteria > Rhizobiales > Beijerinckiaceae > Microvirga. Next base: position 2,418 of record DASQTM010000079.1, read on the forward strand.
GTGCCGGTCGTGGACGGCGCCCACGTCCCCGCGCAGATACCAGGTCTCGATGCTGCTCTCGTCTTCGAGGATCGGGGCCGGCGGG
>DASQTM010000080.1:0-7735 GCA_035641875.1 Microvirga sp.
CGTGGGCGTGAACGGGCTGGCGCAAAGCCCCGGAAACTCCGGAGGAATTCCGGCCGCGCCAGGAGAAAGGCCGCACTCACGCAAGAAATGGAAGTCGTGGCGGAGGGAGAGGGATTCGAACCCTCGATACGGTTTCCCGTATACACACTTTCCAGGCGTGCGCCTTCAACCACTCGGCCACCCCTCCGACGAGCCTTGGGAGCTCGGCGACCTCGCGCCGCCGCGAGGGCAGGCGGACAAGGTCTCATCCGCAGCATGTGCGGAGGCGGTCCGTGTAGCGCTAAACGGGTGCGGAACGCAAGCCGGAACTTATGAGAAGTGAATTGCAATCAGCTTTGCCATCGCGGGAAAACGCTCTAGAATTCCCCCATTATAAGGGGAACTTCCTTGAAATTTCTGTCGCGTAGTTTAGGGCTTCTGCTGGTTGCAGCCGGTTTTATCGGGCTCGTGATCGACGGCACGCGGTCGATCGTCAATCATGCAATATCGTTCGCCCCGCTGGGCGGGGTCGTGAATTTTCTCGTTCCTGGAGGCGTTTCTGGCCTTCAGGCCCAGGTGGCCGTGCCCTCTTACCCATGGCTCTGGGACCCGATTTTCACCAATCTTCTTCAGGTTCCCGCCTCGCTTGCCGGCTTTCTTCTCGGGGCGCTGCTGCTGTGGCTGGGGCAGAAGCCCCTGGAGCCGATCGGCTATATGGCCGGACGGTGATGGCCCTGCGCCAGGGGAAGGGCGGCGCCCCTCCCGTTCCGGAAAAAAAGGCTTACATGAGGGGGTCACGAGAGGGTTCCCCCATGTTCGGTTTCCGCAAGCGGCTTGACCTGCCCACGTCCCATGAGGCTCTTCCGGGGCGCGCGACGCCTCTTCCCACGGCAGAGCGCCATTTCATCAATGACCGCCCCCTTCAGCCCCCTTATCCGGACGGCATGGAGAAGGCCTTGTTCGGCCTCGGCTGCTTCTGGGGCGCGGAGCGCAAGTTCTGGCAGATGGGCGAGGGGATCTGGATCACGGCGGTCGGCTACGCGGGCGGCACGACCCCCAACCCCACCTATGAGGAAACCTGCACGGGGATGACGGGGCACAACGAGGTCGTGCTGGTGGTCTTCGACCCGAAGAAGATCTCGTACGAGGCCCTGCTGAAGACCTTCTGGGAAAACCATGACCCTACCCAGGGCATGCGCCAGGGCAACGATGTGGGCACCCAGTACCGCTCGGGTATCTACGTGTTCGACGAGGCCCAGAAGCAGGCCGCCGAAGCGTCGAAGGCCGCTTATGGTCAGGCTCTCGCGGCCCGCGGCTATGGGCCGATCACGACGGAAATCCTCGATGCCGGGCCGTTCTACTTCGCGGAGGACTATCACCAGCAGTACCTGGCCAAGAACCCCCGCGGCTATTGCGGCCTCGGCGGCACCGGCGTCTCCTGCGCCATCGGGACCGGCGTCGCCGCCGAGTAGGCCTGCTGGAAGCAGACTGCCTGGAGAGACAAGGCTCTCGGAGGCCCCGTCAGGGGGCCCTGAGGACCGTGCGGCATTCGGAGGGCAGCTGGGCCATGGTCATGGGCGGACGCGGCTTGCCCGGCTTCGGGTAGAGCATCTGAGGCGTGAACCACTGGGCCAGCTCCGCGCCGCAACCATCTCCGCCTGGAGGCGGATCCTGATCGGAGCAATCCCCATCGCCGGCCGGACAGGCCAAGCGGATGTGGAAGTGATAGTTGTGGCCGTAGATCGGCCTGACTTTCGTCAGCCACCCGCGATCCTGCCCCGCCTCCCGGCACAGGGCCTTCTTGATCGCCGGGTTCACGAAGATGCGGGCGACGCCTCTCTCCATTGCGGCCGCGCGGATTAGGGCCGTATGCTGAGGCGTCCACGTCTTCGGGTCGATGTCGAGCCGGTCTTCCCGCACCATGTTGGTCGCCGACATCTCCTCCCGCTCCGCCCTGGTCAGACGGCGGTTCGGCATGGGGGTCAGCCAGATATCGGCATCAAGCCCGATCTGATGGGATGCATGGCCTGTGATCATGGGGCCGCCGCGCGGCTGCGAGATGTCGCCCACAAGAAGGCCGGGCCAGCCAGTGACCTCGGGGATCCGCCCGGCGAACCGCTGCAGGAAATCGATCATCCGCGGATGCCCCCAGTTGCGGTTGCGGGATAGGCGCATCACCTGCCACGTGCTTCCATCATGGGGAATGGCCGCGGCGCCCGCGACGCAGCCTCGGGCATAGCTGCCGATGGCCTGAGACTGAAGCGCCGCCGGCCGGTCGCGGCGTCCGAACAGTTCCTTGGCGGGCACCGCCGGATCGTCAGGGTTGGCCAGGGGCGGCAGGGGCTTGGGGTCGAGGGTGCCCTTGTCCTGCGCAGAAGCGGGAGCGCCTATGACAAGAGCGAGGGTAAAGGCAAGGCAACGAATCGGGTTCATGCCGGAAGGCTAACGCGCATAGCCCAAGTCTGGAATGACCTTCATGCGACCATCTTGTCGCCTGTGGGGAAATGAGGGCCGGATCCATCATCCGGCCCTCAAGATCCCTTCAGTGCCTCGGCTGAGGACGGCCCTCGTAGGCTCCCCGCTGGCTGGCATGGCCGGGCCCGAGGGTGCGCTTGTCATGCCCGTTGCCGGTGCTGCGGCGCATGGCGGGCTGGTACCGCGGCATGGGGCGGCTGGGCCGCTGCTGGCGCCGACCGCCGGGGCGACCGATGAGGAACGCCGCGACCACAGCTCCAACCCCTGCCAGAACCGCGGCCGTCACCAAGGGGTGGATCTGCGCCTCGAGCAGAAAGCTCGTCTTGCGCGGCTCGCCGGGCAGGGACGAGTACATGTCGCCGTCCTGGCGGGCGCGGTAGAGATTGTCGCGCATCTGAGGACGCTCGGGCTGGTTCGTGGTCTGCGAGGAATAGCCGGTCCACTCCATCGCCTTGTCCATCAGGCGGGGGGCGACCTTGCCCATGGCGCCGATGACCCAGCCGCCGAAGCCGACGGTCAGCTCGCGCCGCTGATGCTCGGCCGCGAACACGATCGCCTTCGCGACCAGGTTCGGGTCATAGGCCGGAGGCGGAACCTTCGTTTCGTGGTCGAGGTAGTTGCGGGCATGCTCCACGTAAGGCGTGTCGATGGAGGAGGGCTTGACGAGCGTCACCGATATGGGAGCACCCTGTTCCTCCAGCTCCATCCTCAGGCCATCCGTGAAGGCCTTCACCGCATGCTTGGACGCCGAATACTGGGTCTGTAGGATCATGGTCCGTTCGGAGAGGACGCTGCCTACGTTGACGATGGCCCCCCCACGGCTTCGCAGGTGCTGCGCAGCGATCAGCGAACCGTTGACCACGCCCCAATAGTTCACCTCGAAGAGCTGCCGCTGATCCTCGATCGGGACTTCCTCCAGGGTGCCGTAGACGGCGACGGCGGCGTCGTTCACCCAGGTGTCGAACCCGCCGAAGGTCTCGATGGCTGTCCTGGACACGCGCTCCAGATCCTCGCGCTTGCTTACATCGGCCGCCACCGGGATGGCGCGGGTCCCCTGGCGCGTGAGCTCGTCGGCGACCGTCCGCAGAGCCTCCTCGTTGCGGGCCACCAGGACAAGTCCCTTGGCTCCTCTCGAAGCGAAAAGGCGCGCCGTTGCGAGGCCGATGCCGCTGGAGGCGCCGGTGATGACGACGACCTGTTGTTCGACCGGCTTCTGGCGAACGGTCATGGCAATCTCCTTCATTGTTCCTGGGAGTCAGCAAACGTTGATCAACGTGACGGGGAAGAAGCGGTTCCTACGGCAGCGCTTGGGGCAAGGGGTTTGGCGTTCCGAAAAAATCCCGGAAAGGTTGGAACCCTGGGCAGGAAGACCGGAACCGGGTTTTTCACCCGAGCGTTGCCCTAGCATCTCACGGAAGGGAGCATGATGATGCAGACCACGGAACAAAGCGGCGATGTCCGCGAAACCAACAGCCTGATCGCCAGCGACAAGGTTGAAGGAACTCCGGTGCGCCGCTCGGACGGAGAGAAGATCGGAACCATCGAACGCGTGATGATCGAAAAGAGGTCCGGCAAGGTCGCCTATGCGGTCATGAGCTTCGGCGGCTTCATGGGCCTTGGCGAGGAATACTACACGCTTCCCTGGGGCGTCCTGAAGTACAACACCCAGCTTGACGCCTATGAGTTGAACATGACGGAAGACCAGCTGCGCGGCGCCCCCCGGCGCAACGCGGAGGGGCACGACGCCTCCTACGACCGCGAGTGGGAAGAGCACGTCCACCGCTACTACAACGCCACCCCGTACTGGGGTGAGAGCGACCCGATGAGCACCGGCCGCTAACGGCATAAGGGCCCCCACAAAGAAAATCGCCCGGCTCGCGCCGGGCGATTTTTTTGTGCTCATGCGCCGGCCATGAAGGGCTGGCCCCTCTCCCGGCGCATGGGACGTGCTGTCTTAGCGCTTCGACTTCGACGGGCTCTTGCGCGAACCCGAGGACCGCTTGGCGACCGTACCCGACTTCTTGGTCGAGGAGGTACGGCTGGATGCAGCGGCCGCGCGCTTCGTCGAACCCGACGAACTGCGGGACTTGGAGCCGGAGCTCTTCGATCCCGAGCTCTTGGCCGAAGACTTCACTGCGCCGCGGCTGGAGCTGCGGGAAGCAGGCTTCTTGGCGCCGGAGCGGGACGAGCCGGAGCTCGAACGCGACGAAGACGACTTCGCAGCCGACTTCTTGGCTCCCGACTTCGACCCGGATTTGGCCGAGGACTTGGAGCCGGACGAGGACTTCGAACCGGACGAAGACTTGGACGCGGACTTCGCGCTGGTCTTCTTGGCCGAAGACTTCCCAGCCGAAGACTTCCCAGCCGACTTGGAAGCGGACTTCGCAGCCGTCTTCTTCGCGGTGGTCTTCTTGGCAGCGGTCTTCTTGGCGCCGGACTTGGCACCAGATTTGGCGCCGGACTTGCCAGAAGATTTCGAGGACGACGTCGAAGCGGACTTTGCAGCCGTCTTCTTCGCCGCCGACTTCTTGGCGCCGGATTTGCCAGAGGACTTCGCCCCTGACTTGCCGCTCGACGAGCTGCGTGAGCTGCTCTTCTTCGCGGACCTTCTGGTGCTGGTCGCACCGGTGTCTCCCGTGAACAACTGGGTCAGCTGTGTCAGCGGGTTAGACTTGTCATCTGTCGGCATAGCCGCCTCCTTCAAGGGCCTTCGCGTGCAACCGTCACGCTTGCAAGGCAACGTCGTTATACCAAGCGAGTTCCGATATTCCGAAAGTGTAGACAGTAGAACGCGCATCTTTTCTGTGGATACTTTGCGTGGATGGTCTGCCAGCACTTGCTGTTCCGAAGCGCGACATCGGCGGTGCAAGGTGACTCAAAGCGTCTATGTTTCCGACACTTGGACGTCACTTCAACAGCACCCATCATAGCGTAAGTTGACTTGAAAAACGATTGTGTTTCAATAGCTTGAAGATTAGCAAAGTTGAATTTCGCCTCTGCTTGCGGTGCACTTGCAGGATGGATGAACTCGTCGCGACGACGCTCGTTCTCTCCGGTGCGAAGGCGCTTGAAATCGGTCTGCGGCTCCCTGCAAAAAAAGTTTCATGACAGGCTTCGAAAAATGCCGCTCGGAGGACTGAGAGCGCAGGTTTCGGAGTCGAGCGAGGCAAGAATCACATGCGCGAATACCTGATGAACGGCATCCTGGAGTCGAATTCAGTCTCCGCCGCACACGCGGGGCCTGTGTCACGGGGCCTCTCAGCGTCGATGGCTCTTCACGCGGCCGGGGAGGCAGGGTAATCGGAGGAGACATTCACCTGATCCGATCCGCCGTGCCCCATCGCAGCATCCTTGCCGTCGTCCTCTGGATGAGCGGCGCGCTCCTCGCCTTCTCGGCCACCGCCGTCGCGGTGCGCGCGCTCACGCCTGCATTCTCCGTCTTCGAGATCCTGGCCGTCCGCAATGCAGCGGGGATCGGGATCCTTCTCGTCTGCGCCCTTTTGAGGCCCGAGCTGAGGCCCGGGTTGAAGCCGCGGCGGTTCGGGCTTCACGTCGCGCGCAACGTGGTGCATTTCGCGAGCACCGACGGCTGGGCTTTCGGCCTCACGCTCCTGCCCCTGGCAACCGTCTTCGCGCTTGAGTTCACCACGCCTGTCTGGGTGGCGCTGCTCGCCATTCCGCTCCTCCGCGAACGCATGACCAGGGGACGCCTCGTCGCCGTCGTCCTCGGCTTCGCCGGCGTTGTCGTGATCCTGCGGCCCGGTCTCGAAACCCTGCAGCCGGCCAGTCTTCTCATGCTGGCCGTCGCCTTGGGCTTCGCCTTCGTGGCCATCATGACGAAGCATCTCACGAGAACCGAGAGCACCTTCTCGATCCTGTTTTTCATGAACCTGCTGCAACTGCCCATGAACCTCGCAGGCGTGAGCGGAGCGTTCTGGCTCAGGATCGTCCCGTCCCACACACTGCCGCTCATCGGCGTCTGCGCCGGAGGGCTGCTGTCCCACTACTGCCTCACCAACGCCTACCGCCAAGGGGATGCGACCATGGTCGTGCCGCTCGACTTTCTGCGCATTCCGCTGATCGCCCTGGTGGGCTGGCAGCTCTATGGGGAGGCGCTCGACCCTTACGTCTTCCTGGGCAGCGGCTGCATCATCGTGGGCATTCTCTACAGCCTGCGCCGCGAGGCGAAATCCGCATGACCTGGTCGCCGCAGCAGGACGCCGCCCTGAAGGCCGTCGCCGAGTGGCTTCGCCGTGGCGAGCGTCCGGTCTTTCGCCTCTTTGGCTATGCCGGAACCGGCAAGACGACCCTGGCGAAGCACATCGCCGAGGGGGTCGACGGAGAGGTGGCCTTCGGGGCCTATACGGGCAAGGCCGCCCTCGTGCTGCGCACCAAGGGATGCCCGGATGCCTCCACCATCCATTCGATGATCTACCGCTCGCGGGAGTCCGATGAGGGCGGGCCGCAATTCGTGCTCAACCGCCAGAGCCCGGCCTCCAAGGCCAGCCTCATCATCATCGACGAATGCTCCATGGTGGACGAGGAATTGGGACGCGATCTCCTCTCCTTCGGCCAGCCCGTCCTCGTCCTTGGCGATCCGGCGCAGCTGCCGCCCGTGAAAGGCGGAGGCTTCTTTACGGAGGTCGAGCCCGACGTAATGCTCACGGAGGTGCACCGGCAGGCCAGGGACAACCCGATCATCCACATGTCGATGAAGGTGCGGGAGGGCGGAAGGCTGGAGCCGGGCGTTTACGGCCAGAGCCGCGTCATCCACCGCCGCGAGGTCGATGCGGGGATCGTCATGGCGGCCGACCAGGTGCTCGTCGGATTGAACAAGACGCGCCGTCTCTACAATACGCGCCTGCGGGAGTTGAACGGCTACCGCGCTCCGATGCCGGCGGCCGGCGAGAAGCTCGTCTGCCTGCGCAACGACAAGACCAAGGGATTACTCAACGGCGGCACCTGGAGCATCCAGGCCTTGCGCGGCATCCGCAACGACTTCGTCAGGATGGATGTGCTGCCCGATGACGACGCCCGCCGCAGATCCGTGGAGGTTGCGGTCCACAAGGCCTTCTTCGAGGGCACGGAGGAGGAGGTGCCGTTCGTGCTGCGCCGCGAGTCCGACGAGTTCACCTATGGTTACGCGCTCACCGTGCACAAGGCGCAGGGCTCGCAATGGAACGACGTCGTGCTGTTCGACGAGTCCTATGCCTTCCGCGAGCACAGGAGCCGCTGGCTCTACACCGGCCTGACGCGGGCGGCCGAGCGCATCACGGTCGTG
>DASQTM010000081.1:0-5105 GCA_035641875.1 Microvirga sp.
CCGGCTTGCTCGGCAGGGACACGGGAACAGGAGCGTCCGGCGGAGGCGGCAGGGCTGCCTCGACGGGAGGCGCCGCCGGATTTCCTCCGGCAGGAGCCTCCGTGGCAGGCGGCAGGGCGGCCGTCGCGGTTCCAGGCTGCCCGCTTCCGAGGATGCGCTTGATGTCGGTGTCGACGAAATGGGCGATCTTGCGCGCGCCCGCCTTGGTGAAGGACACGCCGTCGTTGCTTCTCAGCTTGGCAGGCTCGCCGTCCACGTCGGGACCCGTGGACACGTAGCGGTTCTCGTCGTCCACGAAGCCGGGCCAGATGTCCACATAGGTGCCGCCGAGCCGCTGGACGCTCTCCCGGTAGATCTCGTTCATGATGGACAGGTCTTCGGAGGCGTTGCCGCTCTTCACCGGCGGCAGGCCGATCCAGACCACGGGGATCGCGCGCTCCTGGAAGGTGCGTATGATCCCGTCCACCCGCTGGCGATAGAGGTCCTTCCAGCGGTCGGACAGGAGTTCCAGGTTGCTCTCACCGTCCCGGATGGATTGCCGGTCGTTGAGGCCCAGCATGATCACGGCCACGCTCGCCTTCTGGCCTCCGTCGAGGGTCGCCTTGATGAAATTCGGCCACTCGGCGGGGTCGCTGCGCACGAGGTTGCTGTCGGGTCTGATCTTGGGCGCGACGACCACGTTCGGGTCCTCGGAAAACATCCTGTCGAGACCCTGGGCGGCGAAATCGGCCAGGGCGTCGCCGAACACCACCACATGGGCGCCCGGGTTCACCTTCGGCTTCTCCTGCCGCGCTGCGGCGACGGGAAGCGCCGGCTTGCGCGGCTTTGCGACCGGCCGGCGAGCCACCGGAGGCGGCTCTTCCTGGGCGCCGAACAGGCGGCGGAAGCTGAAGCCCTGCTCCGGCTGGGCCGGGCGCACCAGCTTTCCCGGATAGTAGCCCGGAGGATAGGCTCGCGGGTCGCGATAGGCCGGCTGCTGCGGAGCGTAGCCCGGAGGGGCATAGCCGTAGGGAGCGCGCTGCTGATATCCCGGTTGCGGGTAGCCGGGCTGCGCCACGGCCGCAACGCCGCTCCCCGCAACGAGCAGAAGGACAAGGGCGAGCAGGCGAAAGACTGGCATCGAACGCATCGAAGGTTCCATGTTTGGCTCCGGACCTGCTCCTTTATAGCATCCGGCGCGACCTCCGTCAGCGGGTCGCGCGCAGTTCGCGCAAGACGGCGAAGTCGGCGTAGCCGTCAGGAACCAAACCCCGCCTGAGCTGGAAGTTCCGAACCGCCTCCCGGGTCTTGGAGCCGAGCTTCCCGTCCGCATTGCCTTCGTAGAAGCCCAGGGACAGGAGCCTTTGCTGCAATTCCTGCCGCTGATCCTTGTCGAGCATCGGCTCGTCCTTAGGCCAGGCGCCCTGGATGGGAGAGCCCCCCATGAGGCGCTCGCCGAGATGGGCGACGCCCATGGCGTAGGCGTCCGAGGAATTGTAGGTCTTGATCACGTCGAAATTCTCGGTGAGCAGGAAGGCCGGCCCTCCGGCTCCGCCGGGCAGGAAGAGCGTGGCCTCGCCGGCGCGGGGCATGGCCCTGCCGTCCACGCGGCTCAGACCCAAGGCCTGCCAACGGGCGAAGTTCTGCTTCAGGTGGCGGTAGTCGAAGCCCTGCGGAAGCTTGACCTCGAAGCCCCAGGGCAGCCCAGGCTTCCAGCCATGCTGGCGCAGGTAGTTGGCCGTGGACGCAAGCGCGTCCGGCACCGAGGTCCAGATGTCGCGGATCCCGTCCCGATTGCCGTCCACCGCAAATTTCATGTAGCTGGTGGGCATGAACTGGGTCTGCCCCATGGCGCCCGCCCAGGAGCCTCGCATCGTGGCGCGGTCCACCTGGTTCTCCTCCAGGATCTGGAGCGCGGCGAGCAGCTCGTCCTGGAAGAACTCGCCCCGGTAGCCCGTATAGGCCAGGGTCGCCAGCGCCCTCACCACGTCGATGGAGCCCGTAAAGCTGCCGAAATTGGTTTCCATGCCCCAGACCCCGAGCACGACGGAGCGGGGAACGCCGTAGGCCTGCTCCACCGCGGCCAGGGTCTTGGACCACTCCGCAGCCATCTGCTGGCCGCGCTCGAGGCGTTGCGCCGAAATGGCTCCGTTGATGTAGTCCCAGATCGGCCGGACGAACTCGGATTGCTTCCTTGTCAGGGCGATGATCTTGGGATCAGGCTCGACCCCCTGGAAGGCCTGGTCGAAGGTCCCCCGGGAGACGCCCCGCGCCTTGGCGGCAGGCCAGAGGCTCTGCACGAAACGCCCGAAGCCAGCCTGGGGCGTCTCCTGCGCACGGGCGGCAGGAGCGGCCCCGGCGAGACCGACGGCGAGGCTCAGACCTAGAATGAGGGCGCCGCACAGGCGGCGCGCCGTTCGAACCGGCTGGTACATAGGGGTCGCTCACGGACACAGGTTTTCGGTCCTGCCATTGCGACACTAAGGTGGTTAACAGCCGGTTGATAGAGGGTAACTATGCGGCTTTCCGCCCAGCCAGGGTCCGCTCCCAGCGCAGGGCCTGATCGACGATATCGGCCAGATCGTCGTGCTGCGGCTCCCAGCCGAGACTCCGGATCCGGTCGACGCGGGCCACCAGCTGCGCCGGATCGCCCGGGCGGCGGGGGCTGTGGCGGACCTCGAAATCGACGCCGGACACGTCCTTCACCACCTTGATCACGTCGAGAACCGAGGCCCCGTGGCCGTAGCCGCAATTCATCACCGTGCAGTCGCCGCCGCCCCGCAGGTGGCGCAGGGCCACCAGATGAGCGCGGGCGAGGTCGTTGACCTGGATGTAGTCGCGCACGCAGGTCCCGTCGGGGGTTGCATAATCCGTGCCGAACACGTCGAGATAGGGGCGCTGGCCCAGAGCCGCCTGGGCCGCCACCTTGATGAGGTGGGTGGCCTGCGGGGTCGACTGGCCCGAGCGTCCCTTCGGGTCCGCGCCGGCCACGTTGAAATAGCGCAGGATCGCGTAGCGCAGGCCGTGAGCGTGATGGGCGTCCTGGAGCATCCATTCGGACATGAGCTTGCTGCGGCCGTAAGGGTTGATGGGCGCAAGCGGCATGTCCTCTGTCAGGAGGGGAGCCTCCGCATTGCCGTAAACGGCGGCGGTGGAGGAGAAGACGAAGTTCTTGATGCCCTGGGTCACGGCGGTCTCGATCAGCGCCCGCGACTTGACCGTGTTGTTGAGATAATAGGCCAGGGGATCGGTGACCGATTCCGGCACCACGATCTTGGCGGCGAAATGCATGATGCTGTCGATGCCGTGCTCGTCGATGAGGCGGGAGACCAGGGCCTTGTCGCCCACGTCGCCCACGGCGAAGGCGGCCTCCTGGGGAACGGACCAGCGGAAGCCTGTCGACAGGTCGTCGAGAACCACAACCTTCTCGCCCGCATCCACAAGTTCGAGCACCATGTGGCTGCCGATATAGCCCGCGCCGCCCGTCACCAGAACCGCCATCTCAATCCTCCTGCTCGCTGCCTCTCCGGCAGATTAACCAAAACGCTTCAGCTTGGATTCAGGTCCAGGGCTTCAATGGGAAAGCCCAAGGCCGATGCAACCCCGGCGCGGCGAAGGCGTTATAGCTGCGTCAAAACCTTGACAGTTTCGGTTTTCTTTCCTCCTTCAAGATCTTAGTCCCCTTCCGTTCAATCATGGCCCCCTCAATGAAGCGCATCCGCAAAGCAGTCCTTCCCGTCGCCGGCCTCGGAACCCGGTTCCTCCCGGCCACCAAAGCCGTTCCCAAGGAGATGCTCTGCGTCGTCGACCGCCCCGTGGTGCAGCACGTGGTGGACGAGGCCCGCGCCGCCGGCATCGAGCACTTCATCTTCGTCACCGGCCGCAACAAGGCGGTGATCGAGGATCACTTCGACATCGCCTATGAGCTCAACCGGACGCTGGAGGCCCGCGGCAAGACCAAGGAGCTGGAGCTCCTGGCCAGGGACCAGCCCCAGGCGGGCCACACCAGCTTCACCCGCCAGCAGGAGCCCCTGGGGCTGGGCCATGCGGTCTGGTGCGCCCGGGAGCTGGTGGGCGACGAGCCCTTCGCGGTTCTCCTGCCCGACATGCTCAGCCGCGGCTCGGTGGAGCAGATGATCGCGGCTTACGAGCAGCATGGCGGCAACATCATCGCCGTGGAGGAGGTGCCGGAGGACCAGACCCACCAATACGGCATCGTGTCGGTCGGACAGGAATTCGGCCGGACCTTCGAGATCACCGGCATGGTGGAGAAGCCCAAGCAGGGCACCGCGCCGTCGAACTACATCATCTCCGGCCGCTACATCCTGCAGCCCGAGATCTTCGAGGTGCTCTCCACCCAGGAGCGGGGCGCCGGCAACGAGATCCAGCTCACGGATTCCATGATCCGCCTGATGAAGGTCCAAAAGTTCTTCGGCATGAAGTACCAGGGCAAGACCTACGACACCGGCTCGAAGATCGGCTTCCTCATGGCCAACGTGGCCTATGCCCTGGAGCGCGAGGAGCTCGCCGCTGCCTTCCGGGAGGAGCTCGAGGCGCTCCTGCGCCAGAAGGCCTGAGGGCGTTAAGGGTTTCGTCGGGCCGCTCCCTTATGGTAGAGCGATGTCTGGAACCTTCGATTCCAGACATCGCTCTACTCTTTTGAAGGACGCATTTTCTTCCGCAAAACCGGTGTCCACTTTTGCGGAAAATGCTGTAAGGGCGGCCATGGCGCTTGCACGACCGACATCCCATTTCGCCGATCAGGCCGTCTCCTCGGCCCTGCGCACCCTTGCGACCGAACGGGACGGCCTGGCCATCCTGATGGAGGCGATCGGCAATGGCTTGGGAGCCGTCTTCACGGGCGCAGTCGACACCATCGCGTCCGCCCGAGGGCGGGTCATCGTCACCGGCATGGGCAAGTCCGGCCATGTGGCCCGCAAGATCGCCGCGACCCTCGCCTCAACGGGCACCCCGGCCCATTACGTCCATCCGGCGGAAGCAAGCCATGGCGATCTCGGCATGGTGCAGCCGGACGACGTGATCGTCGCCCTGTCCTGGTCCGGGGAGACGGCGGAGCTTGCAGACATCATCGGCTATGCCAAGCGCTACCGGGTGCCCCTGATCGC
>DASQTM010000082.1:0-10420 GCA_035641875.1 Microvirga sp.
CGTGTGCGGGCAGAGCTGGTGGGTCAGCTTCCAGAAGCGGGGGGAATGGTTGAGCTCGCGCAGGTGCGCCACCTCGTGGGCGGCGAGATAATCCAGCACGAAGGGCGGGGCCATGATCAGGCGCCAGGAGAAATTCAGGGCGCCCCCGGCCGAGCAGGAGCCCCAGCGGCTCTTGGTGTCGCGCACGGTGATGCGCTTGGCGGCGACGCCGAGTTGGACGGTGTGGCGCTTCACGGCCGCCGCGAAGTCGCGCCTTGCCTCCGCCTCGAGGAAGTCCCGTACCCGCCGGGCCACGTGGGGGGCCTCGCAGGCGACTGCGATGATCGGTTCTCCCGTGCTGCCGCGGCCCGCCTGGGTGACGCCGCGCACGGTGGACCAGTGGACGATGCGATGGGGGACGCCTCTCAGGGGCACCAGGGAGCCCGCCTCGAACAGCACCCGCTGGGGCACCCGGGCGATGCGGGTGGCGATCCAATGGCCATGGCTGTCGGCGAAGCGCTGGGCCAAGCCCACCTCGGTGCGCTCGGGGATGGTGAGCACCACCTCGCCGGTGGCGTTGGAGACCCGCAGGGTGATTCGCTTGGCGGTCGGACGCCGCTTCAGGGCCACCTTGAAGGATTGGCCCTGGTGCAACACGCGCAAATGTGGGGGGTCCGCAGGAACGCGGCGGAACAGAGCGGGTCTCATTCCCGCAATCTGCCCCGCCAAGCCGCGCTTGTCAGCGCAGCCGTTTGCCGCTGCCGGGAACCGATCAGGAACGAAGTTCGGCCCTTGACGGCTTCGCTCGGGTCGGCTCTCTGTCGTGATTCTCAATGAATTCAACGATTCGAGGAGCGATTTGAGCCCTGAAACGAGAACCGTTGAAGACACCATAGTGACCGACCCCCGTCTGCAGGTGGTAGAGCTTCTTATGGGGCGGGAGATTGGGGGTCAGCTCCAGGGCGGCCAGGGTCTGGCCGACGCCTGAAATATCGTCCCGCTCGCCTTCGATCGCCATGATGGCGCAGTTTCGGATCGCCATGAGGTCCACCGGCTTGTCCCGGTGCATCATCTCACCCTTGGGCAGTTCGTGGTTCACGAACACCTTCTCGACCGTCTGAAGGTAGAACTCGGCGGTCAGGTCCATGACGGCCAGGTACTCGTCGTAGAACTCCCGGTGCTTCTCGGCCGAATCGCCGTCGCCTTCCACGAGGTGGTTGAACATCTCCCCATGGGCGGAGAGGTGCCGGTCGATGTTCATGGCCATGAAGCCGGAAAGCTGCAGGAAGCCCGGATAGACGTCCCGCCAGAAGCCCGGATAGGTCGGCGGCACCTTGGTGATGCAGTGCTGCCGGAACCATTCGATGCCCCGCCTCTCCGCCACCTGGTTGACGGCGGTGGGGGACCGGCGCGTGTCGATGGGCCCGCCCATGAGGATCATGGAGCGGGGGGTGCAGGGGTCCCGCTCGGCCTCCATGCGGGCGATCGCCGCGGCGACCGGCACCGCCGGCTGGCACACGGCCATGACGTGCAGATCCGGACCGAAGGAGCGGAACATGGCGATCAGGTAGTCGATATAGTCGTCGAGGTCGAAGGATCCCGCCGCCAGGGGCACCAGCCGGGCGTCGGTCCAGTCGGTAATCATCACCTGATGGATGGGCAGGAAGGTCTCCACCGTGCCGCGGAGCAGGGTCGCGTAATGGCCCGACATGGGCGCTACGATCAGGAGCTTCGGCTGGGTCTCGGCAGCCGGATGATCCCGATCAAACGAGATCACGTTGCAGAAGGGACGCCCCCAGACGATTCGCTCGGTCACCCTGGCCTCCTTGCCGCCGATGCGGGTGGCGTCGAGGCCGAAGACCGGCTTGCCGTAGCGGCGCGTGGTGCGCTCGAACAACTCGCAGGCGGCCGTCACCGTGCGGCCGTAGGGGGTGTTCGTCAGCGGATTGCCGGGATTTTCAAAGATATGCTTGGTTACGCCGGAGGCTGCGCGGGCGGGGCTTAAAAGCCAATGCGCAGTCTCGTACCAGTAGTAAGAAAGGTTCATCACTATCCCCAAGGGCGGGCGCCTTTTCTCTCGCACGATGCGGCAGGCTTATCCTCAACCATAATTTTAAGAGTAAAGTTCCTCATCGGAATTGCAAAGCTCTTTGTCGCACCAGGCCCGAGTCCGGCCGCTCGAGGCATTTGCGCCTAAGTTCGACCCCAAAACAGGAAAATACGCCTAAGGCCAGCTGCTTGGCGAATGCGGCCGGAACCCTATTCTGTTGCCCCATGACCGAGATCGAACCGAAGCGGCTGGCGCGCAAAGCCAGGCATCTGCGCCTCGACACCCTTGTGCGCCTGCGCTGGCTGGCGATCGCCGGCCAGGCGGCGGCCGTGGCCGGCGTGCGGTTCGGCCTCGGCTTCCAGCTGCCCTTCGCCCTGTGCTTCGTGGTGATCGCCTCGTCGGTCTGGGTCAACCTGATCCTGCGCATCCATTATCCGGCAAGCCACCGGCTCAGCGACAACGCGGCCTCGGCGCTGCTGGCCTTCGACATCCTGCAGCTGGCGGTTCTCCTCTACCTGACCGGCGGCCTGGAAAACCCGTTTTCCATGCTGTTCCTCGCGCCCGTGCTGATCTCGGCCACCGCGCTCACCCCGGAGCGGACCCTGGGCCTGGGTCTGCTCGCCGTCGGGTGCGCGACGTTTCTGGTGCTGTCCCACCGGCCGCTGCCGTGGTTTCCCGGCCAGTCCTTCAGCCTGCCCTTCCTGTACGTGACGGGGATCTGGACGGCGATCCTTCTCGGCACGGCCTTTACCGGCACCTATGCCTGGCGGGTGGCCGAGGAGGCCCGCCAGCTCGCCCAGGCGCTGGCCGCCACGGAGCTGGTGCTGGCCCGCGAGCAGCACCTGTCCCAGCTCGACGGCCTGGCGGCGGCGGCGGCGCACGAGCTCGGAACGCCGCTCGCCACCATCGCCCTGGTGGCCAAGGAGCTCAACCATTCCATGCCCCAGGACGGACCCGTGGCGGAGGACCTAAGGCTCCTGCGCGAGCAGGTCGAACGCTGCCGCACCATCCTGACCAAGCTCACCTCCATAGGGCAGGACCAGGGGGATTTCCTGGAGAAGGTCTCCCTCTGCCACCTGGTGGAGGAGATCGTGGAGCCGCAGCGGGCGGTCGGCTTCGACGTGCGGGTGGTCGCCGGGGGCGAGGGGCCCGAGCCCATGGGGCGCCGCAATCCGGGGGTCATCTACGGCCTGTCCAACATCCTCGACAACGCAGCGGACTTCGCCGAAAGCCAGGTTGTTGTGGAGGCCTCCTGGTCGCCTCACGAGGTTGTCATCGAGATCCGGGACGACGGGCCGGGCTATGCCCCCGACATCCTGCTGCGGGTCGGCGAGCCCTACGTGACCACCCGCAGCGCCGCCACGCGGTCGGAGACGGGCGACGAGGAGGGCGGATCGGGGCTGGGGCTGGGGTTGTTCATCGCCAAGACCCTGCTCGAGCGGTCGGGGGCTCAGCTGACCCTCACCAACGCCGCCGCGCCGGCCACCGGAGCCATCGCGCGGATCATTTGGCCCCGTCACGCGTTTGACCGGGGTGCGGCAATATTGCCGCAGGGAGATTCCTGACGGAGTCTCAAAGATCGGGGGAAGAATTCCCATATCACGGATGGGCCGGATCGGCCCGATTCATGAAGGAGTCTTCCCGAAATGGACGGAGATGTTCTGATGGCCGATGCGCCTGTGGCGTTCGAGGATCGAGCCGACAAGAGCCTCTTGATCGTGGACGACGACAGGCCTTTCTCGACCCGTCTCGCCCGCGCCATGGAGTCCCGCGGCTACCAGGTCCGCGTGGCCGAGAGCGTGGCCGACGGCCTTGCGGCCATCGAGACCGAACCGCCGGCCTTCGCGGTGATCGACATGAGGCTCGGCGACGGCAACGGCCTGGACGTGATCGAGCGCCTGAAGAGCCGCCGCCCCGAGGCCCGCGGCGTCATCCTCACCGGCTACGGCAACATCGCCACCGCCGTGACGGCGGTGAAGATGGGCGCCTTCGACTATCTGGCCAAGCCCGCCGACGCGGACGAGATCCATGCGACGCTGATGGCCCAGCCCGGCGAACGGGCCCTGCCGCCGGAAAACCCCATGTCGGCGGACCGGGTGCGCTGGGAGCACATCCAGCTGGTCTATGAATTGTGCGGCCGCAACGTGTCGGAAACCGCGCGACGCCTCAACATGCACCGCCGGACCCTCCAGCGGATCCTCGCCAAGCGCGCGCCGCGCTGATTCAACCCTATAGCCGTCCGTCCGGAATGGCGTCGGGATCCGCAAGGGCGTGCAGGGCGGACGCTGCCGCCTGCGCGAAGCGCAGCGTCACCGCCTTGCGGCGCGCGCCCGCGAGCGGGTGGTGGGCCGCCTGCCGCAGGATGGCCGCGCCGAAGCTGTCGGCGACGATGAGGCCGCGATCTTCCGGCAGGATGTGGAACGGCACGGTCTCGGGAACCGCGAAATAGAAGTGATCGCAGAAATCCTCGTAATCGGGCCATTTCCGGTCGGCCCGGAAATCGGCGACGCTCGACTTGATCTCCACGATGGTGAGCGCGCCATGGGGCGAGAGCGCGATGATGTCGGCCCGCCTGCCGTTGGCAAGGGTGAATTCCGGCATGGTGGCGTGGCCGAGCTGCGCGAAGAGGCGGCGCACGCCGCGCTGAACGCCGGAGGCGATCGGCGACTGGCGGCCATCGGCGGGAAGCAAGGATGGGGACCGGTGAAGGACAGGCGAATCAGGCATGCAGGACAGAGTAAGCCGTCCAATTTTGCCTGCAACGCCGCCGTTGTCGCGCGGAGAGATGCGGCTCTAATGCAGCATCAGGTTGCGCGGGCTCAGGTTCGCCAGCATGTCGTGCAGCTCTTCCAGATGCGGATTGATGGCGAGGGCGATCTGAAACGCTGCCCGAGCCTCGTTGAGGCGGCCGTGCCGGAGGCAGATGTCGCCGAAGCCGGAAATGGCCCCGAAATGGCGCGGCTCCACTTTCAGCGCCTCCGCGATGTCGAGCAGGCTCTCCGCATCGCGCTTCTCGATGAAGGCGAGCGTCGCGCGCTTGTTCCAGGCCTCCGCCCAGTCGGGATAGGCCGCCACCAGATGATCGAGCAGGGGCTTGGCCTTCTGCAGCGCGCCCGACGCCATGGCCTCGATGGCCGCCGCCATGGTTTCCTCCGCGACCCGCTCCTTGTGGGAGGTCCACAGCGCCCAGATCAGGTCCTCGATCTCCTCCGCCGGCCGGACAGGTTCGGCCGAGGACAATTCCCTGAAGAGGCCGGTCAACCGTTTCGGCAGGCCGGGGCCCGGCTTGCGCCTGGGCGCTTCGAGGACGAGCTGGAAGACCGGATCGACCGGCAGGGCTGATATCATGGCCGGCCTCATCCTCCTCCATGAGACGTTCGAGAAGAGAGATGACATAGAGGCCAAGAGCCCTGTGGCGAGGGGAGAGATGCAGGTTTGCACTGGCTGTCGCCGCAAGGCTTCGGTAACGTCACCCTGATGGATCAATCCCTGGAGCTGTCATGGAGCGCGACCCGTTGAGGCTGGCCTGGAATACCGGTCCTCTACGCCATCTGTTCGGATTTCTACTTCTGGCCCTTGCCGGACTTCTTCTGCTGTTCGGCCTGGACCTGATCCGCATCGTGGTGGATCGGGCCGTCGCCGGGGCATGGCGAGAACCGGCGGCCCTGCTGCGAGTCACCGTCACGCCGCCCGCAGGCCTGTGGCCGGAGCCCGTGGTCCTGTTTTCCGGCTTCACCCTTGGCCCCGATGCCTTCGCCCTGGTCTCCATCGGCGGCGTGGTCCTCCTCCCGGTCCTCATCGGCCTGGTCTTGGTCGCGGTCGACTGGATCGTGGTCGGCATCGGCGCCAGCGTGACCACCCGGGTGCGCTCGGCCATCCTCGACGCCCTCCTGAAATCCTCTCCCGCGGCCTCTCCTTCGGCGCATGAGGACGCTTCGACTCTCACGGTTTTGGCGGGCGGGGCGCTTGCCCGCGAGAACGGGGTGCTCGGCGCAAGCCTCCTCGTCCCCGTGCAGCTCGGCGGCATGATCGGGCTTACCTTCGCCTATGTGCTGGTCATGGGCTGGCCCCTGGGCGCGACCCTGGCGGTCGTTCTGGCTCTCGGGGGCATCCTGCATGCCCGCCGTTATGTTCTGCAACTCGCCGCCGCCCGGGCCCGGCACAGGGAGGGCGAAGTGACCGAAGGCGTGTTGGCCGATCTCGACCATCGCATTCCGGCTCTTCGCGCCCATGGCACCGCCGCCTTCGAGCGCGGTCGGGCGCGACAGGCCCTCATCGAGAGCCATCACCCGGTGATCGGCCGGGAGGTTCGCCTGGCGCTTGCGGATTCGGCCGCGGCCGCCGCCCTCATGATGGCTCCGCTCGCGGTGCTGGCCTTGGGCGCCTGGTTCTCCCAGAGCCGACCGCTGACCGCCGGCGACGTTGCCGCCTGCGCGCTTGCCGCAACGCTTGCGGCTTACGGCACCCGGGAGATCGTGCAATGGCATCGCCTGAGCAGCCGGACGCGGGCGCTGCTCACCGATGTGGCGCAGCACCTCGCCGCCTTGAAGCCCCGCGACCAGACGGCGAAAACGGCGGCCCTGCCCGCCAGCGGCGCCCTCATGGCGCAGGGCGTGTCGGCCTACGACCCCGCCAGCGGCGCGCGGGTGGCGGGGGTCAATCTCAACCTTGCCTTTCCGTCCCATGTGGCGCTCGTGGGCGACGGGGACTCGGGGCCGCGCCTGCTGGCGGCGCTCCTGGGCGGCCAGCTTCACCCCTCTACGGGCCGCCTGATCTATGGCGGCGTCGATCTTCTCGCCGCCGACCCGGTCGAGCGCAGCCAGCGCA
Organism: Microvirga sp.; assembly: GCA_035641875.1. Taxonomy (GTDB): domain Bacteria; phylum Pseudomonadota; class Alphaproteobacteria; order Rhizobiales; family Beijerinckiaceae; genus Microvirga. The sequence goes on from DASQTM010000082.1 coordinate 6,857, forward strand.
TCGCCTTTGCGGGCGACACGGTCCTGATCCCGGGCAGCCTGCGGGACAACCTTCTGTATGGCTGCTCGGCCCCCGAGAGCGAGCGCGAGCACCGCCTCTCGGAGGCCGTGGCGGCGACGGGCCTCGACCGCCTGACCCATGCGCGGGGTCTTTCCGGCATTCTCAATCCAAGGCAGGAATCCACCATTGCGGCGGCCATCGTGGACGCGCGCCGGGCCGTGCAGGAGGAGTTGGCCCGCCAGCGGCTCGACCGCTTCGTCGATCTCTTCGACTCCGGGCGCTACAACCGCTACGCCACGATCGGCGAGAACCTGCTGTTCGGAAAGCCCATCGGCGACACCTTCCGGGAGGACAGGCTGTCCGGCCATCCCTTCGTGCGGGCGATCCTGGAAGCGGAGGAGCTGACCAAGCCGCTGGCCAGGATCGGCCTGTCCATCGCCACCAGCATGATCGAGATCTTCGCCGATGTGCCGGACGGGCATCCGCTCTTCGAGCGCTTCTCCTTCTTCTCCGCCTCGGACCGCCCCTACTTCCAGGATCTGGTCGAGCGGCGCAACGAGCAGCGGCGCAGCGCGCGCACCGCCCGCGACCAGGAGCGCCTGATCGGCCTGGCCCTGCGCTACAACGAAAGCCGCCACCGCCTGGGACTGCTCGACGCCGCCATGGAGGAGCGCATCCTCGCGGGTCGCGCCGACTTCGCCCGCATGCTGCCGGTGAGCCTGAAGCCGTCCATCGAATTCTACGAGGAGAGCCGCTACTGCGCGGCGGCGAGCGTGCAGGACAATCTGCTCTTCGGGCGCATCGCCGCGGACCAGGCCGGAGCCGCCGAGGCGGTGCAGAAGGTGATCCGCAACGTTCTGACCGAGCGGGGACTTGACGGCGAGGTCTCGCGCATCGGCCTCGACATGCCCATCGACATGGGAGGCGGCGACCTGACCCTGAGCGATGTGGCGGCCATCGACCTGGTGCGCTGCCTCGTGCGCCGGCCGAGCATTCTGGTGGTGCAGCGGGCCCTCGACGGCCTGCCGGGCGCCGCCGCCGACCGGCTCGTGGCAGGCCTGCGCCGTTCCCTGGCCGGACGGGGGCTGATCCTGGTGACGCCCGCGCTGTCTCCTGCCATGGATCAACCACCCTTCGACGGGGTTATACGATTCGAGCGGGGCGAGCCGGTGATGGCGCGACGCGCCGCGCAGCCGGAGGCGTTGAGTGCGTGAGAATCCATCTTGCCTCTTGACCATCCGCCCGGGCCGCAGTCAGGTGATCCGGTGCGGCGACGCACATGAAATGGTATCTCGCTCGGTTATGATCCCACAATGGTAAGCCGCGTTCCATCCTCCGACGAACTTCGAATCCGGTTCTGGGGCACCCGCGGCTCGACCTGCGCCTCGGGTCCGCAATTCGTCGAGTTCGGCGGCCATACGGCCTGCGTCGAGATCCGGTGCGGCGAGCGCCTCTTCATCGTAGATGCGGGGACGGGCATCGCCGCCCTGGGGGCCGAGCTCGGCCCCACCGCGCCCGAGACCATCGATATCCTCTTCAGCCATCTTCACCTGGATCACGTCGGCGGCCTGCCGTTCTTCAAGCCCGCCCTCCTGAGCAGGACGCGGGTGATCCGCACCTATTGCGGGAACCTGGACGGCGACAGCGCCATGGCCCCCCTCGAGCGGCTGTTTTCGCCGCCGCTCTTCCCGGTCCGCCTCGGCCAGCTCCCGGCCCAGTTCGAGCACACCGGCTTCAAGGCCGGGGAGACCCTGACCTTCGAGGACGGGGCCGTCGTCCAGACCCATTCCCTCAATCATCCCGGCGGAGCCACCGGCTACCGCTTCAGTCATGGCGGCCGCAGCGTCTGCTACATCAGCGACCTGGAGCACAGCGAGCCCTGGCCCGATCCGGACCTGATGGCCTTCGTGCGCAATACGGATCTCATGATCTACGACGGCATGTTCTCCGAGAACGAGTATCCGAACTGCCGCGGCTGGGGCCATTCCACATGGCACAAGGGGGTGGAGCTGGCGCAGGCCGCCGGCGTGAAGGCCCTCGCGATCTTCCACCTCTATCCCGGGCATGACGACGCATCCATCAAGGCGGCCGAAGCCGAGATGCAGGTTCTGATGCCCACGGCCTTCGTCGCCCGCGAGCGCCAATCCGTCTCCCTGGCTCCGGTGCTCGGGGGGCCCATTGCGGAACGGCCAAAGGCCGCTAAGGTGCCCGCCGTCTAAAGCATCGCGCGCAGGACCGGAGCCGGTTCTGCAGCGCCGCCATCTGTTCTCGCGCGGGCCCGTTCATGTCAGCTCCCATCCTGGTCACCGGTGCGGCCGGCTTCATCGGATTCCACGTGGCCCAGCGTCTCCTGGCGGAGGGCCATCAGGTGGTGGGCGTCGACAGCTTCACGCCCTATTACGACGTGTCCCTGAAGGAGGCCCGCTTCGCCGGGCTCCTGCCGCACAACACGTTCTTCGGCGAACGCGTGGACCTTGCCGACGCGGAGGCGACCGGGGACCTCTTTCGCCGCCACCGCTTCGAGCGGGTGGTTCACCTCGCCGCCCAGCCCGGAGTGCGCTTCGTCGATCCCCAGCCCTATGCCGCCTCGAACCTTCTTGGCTTCATGAACATGCTCGAAGCCTGCCGGCACGGGAATGTCGGGCACCTGGTCTACGCCTCGTCGAGCTCGGTCTACGGGGCCAACGGCAAGCTGCCCTTCTCCGAGCACGATGCGGCCGATCATCCGATCAGCCTCTATGCCGCCACCAAGAAGGCCAACGAGATGATGGCCCATTCCTACGCCCATCTTTTCGGCCTTCCGGCGACGGGCCTGCGCTTCTTCACCGTTTACGGTCCCTGGGGCCGGCCAGACATGGCGGTGTACAAGTTCACCCACGCCATCGCCGAAGGCCGCGAGATCCAGGTGGCGAATGGGGGCAAGGTCTGGCGCGACTTCACCTATGTGGACGACATCGTGGAAGGCGTGGTGCGCCTCGTGGATCGCGCGCCCGCCGCCGATCCGGCCTGGAATGCGGCAAGGCCCGATCCGGCCATCAGCCCGGCCCCGCACCGGGTCTACAACATCGGCAACGACAGGCCCGAAGAGGTGAACCGCCTGATCGGCCTCATCGAGGAGGCCTTGGGCCGCAAGGCGAACCGCGTCGACGCGCCCCTGCCCCCCGGCGACGTGATCGAGACCCGCGCCGACGTGCAGGACCTGCGCCGCGCCGTGGGCTTTGCGCCGTCCACGTCGCTGGAGGAAGGCATCCGCCGCTTCGTCGAATGGTATCGCGGCTATCACGGGATTTGAGATGGCAGCGCCGTTCGAAGCCGCCGGATTGGCGATCCTGTTCCTGACCGCTATCGGCGCAGCCGTTCTTTCGGCTGTTCTGATCGTCGTTCTGAAGCCGCTCCTCGTCCGCTACGCCCTGGCGCGGCCGAACGCGCGCTCGAGCCACAAGGTCCCGACGCCCCAGGGGGGCGGAATCGCGGTGGTCGGCGCGAGCCTCATTGTGGCCGGCGCAATCCTGGTCGCGCTTGATCCTCCGGGGTCTTTCCTCGTGGTGGCGGCAGCCGCCATCG
>DASQTM010000083.1:0-2054 GCA_035641875.1 Microvirga sp.
GGCCCGACGTGTTCAACCACAACCTGGAAACCGTGCCGTCCAAGTACCTGAAGGTGCGCCCCGGCGCGCGCTACTTCCACTCCATCCGCCTGCTGCAGCAGGTGAAGGAGCTGGACCCGACCATCTTCACCAAATCCGGCATCATGGTCGGCCTGGGCGAGGAGCGGAACGAGGTGCTCCAGCTCATGGACGACCTGCGCTCGGCCGAGGTGGATTTCATGACCATCGGCCAGTATCTCCAGCCCACCAAGAAGCACCATCCGGTGATCCGCTTCGTCACCCCGGACGAGTTCAAGGCCTTCGAGACCACCGCCTACGCCAAGGGCTTCCTGCTGGTCTCCGCGACGCCGCTGACGCGCTCCTCGCACCATGCGGGGGAGGATTTCGCCCGGCTGCGGTCGGCGCGGCTGGCGAAGCTCGCCTGAGGCCGCGCACGGGGCATGCGGCGCATTCTCGTCATCGGCAGCCCGGGCGCCGGCAAGAGCACCCTGGCCCGCCGCCTGGCCGAGCGGCTCGACCTGCCCCTGATCCACCTGGACCGGGAGTATTTCGGGCCCGGCTGGACCATGCCGCCGCGCAAGGAGTGGCGCGAGCGGGTCAGGGCCCTGGCGGCGCGGCCGGAATGGCTCATGGACGGCAATTACAGCAGCACCTTCGATCTCCGGGCGCCGCGGGCGCACGCGGTGGTCTGGCTCGATCTGCCGCGCTGGCGCTGCCTGCTCGGGGTGCTCTGGCGGGTGGCGCGGAACTACGGCCGGGTCCGGCCCGACATCGCCCCCGGCTGCCCCGAGCGGTTCGACGGGTCGTTCATGCGCTTCATCTGGGACTACCCGCGGGACAAGCGCCCCAAGACGGCCAGGATGCTGGAGCGGCTGGGGGCCGAACAACGGGTGTTCGTCCTGCGCTCCCATGGGGAGATACCGGCCCTGGAGGCCGAGCTTGCGTCGATCCGGCGGGAGGCGGCCTGACCATGCCTACCTTCCGCACCGTACGGCCGGTAAAGCATAGCCCGGCCCAGATGTTCGGTCTGGTGGCCGACGTGGAGCGCTACCCGGAGTTCCTGCCGCTCTGCGAGGATCTGCGCATCCTCCGCCGGGTCCAGAGCGGCGAGGGGATCGAGACCCTCGTGGCCACCATGGCGGTGGGCTACAAGGCGATCCGGGAGACCTTCACCACCCGCGTGACCCTGGACCACCCGCGCCTGCGGATTACGGTCGAGTACGTGGACGGCCCGTTCCAGTACCTGGAGAACCGCTGGACCTTCCGCCAGACGCCGGACGGCTGCGACGTGGAGTTCTACATCAACTACGAGTTCAAGAGCTTCGCCCTCGGCTTGCTCATGGGCAGCATGTTCGACAAAGCTTTCAAGAAATTCACCCAAGCCTTTGAAGAAAGGGCCAATGAGATCTACGGGCGGCCCTCCGCCGCCCGGGCCTGATCAGCGAAGCGCCTGCTCCAGGAGGCCCAGGGCATCCTCTACGGCGCGCCGGCGCACGGCCTCGCGCCCCAGGTCGCCGTAGCGGCGCTCCAGGTGCAGAACCGCCGCTCCCCGGCGGGCGAGGCCGAAATGGACGAGCCCCACCGGCTTCGTCGCCGTGGCCCCGCCGGGGCCGGCGATTCCCGTGATCGCCACGGTCACGTCGGCGCGGGAATGCCGGAGCGCCCCTTCGGCCATCGCCCTGGCGACGGGCTCGCTCACCGCCCCATGGGCCACGATGAGGCTCTCCGGAACGCCGATCAGCTCCGTCTTGGCCTCGTTGGAATAGGTCACGAAGCCGCGCTCCACCACCGCCGAGGAGCCGGCGATCTCGGTGAGCAAGGCGACGACAAGGCCGCCGGTGCAGGATTCGGCGGTTGCGATCTTCAGGCGGCGCTGCTCGTAGGCCTTCAGGAGCGTTGCCGCTCGTTCTCTCAGGTCCGGCGTCATGCGTTTACCTCCGGCAGGCGGATCGTGGCGGCGGCCTGGGCGGCGATGCCCTCGCCGCGACCGGTGAAACCGAGCTTCTCGGTCGTGGTTGCCTTCAGGGACACCTGGTCGACCCGGAGGCCGCAGA
>DASQTM010000084.1:0-7329 GCA_035641875.1 Microvirga sp.
GCGGCGGAGGCGGCGCCCGCCGGGGCGCGGCCGATCCCGGCCGCCCGCTGGGCGAGGAGCCGGAATCCGGCAAGCCCATCGTGGTGAAGGCGGGCCGCTTCGGCCCTTACGTGACCGACGGCGAGACCAACGCCACCCTGCCCAAGGCCATGGCGGCGGAAGCGGTGACCCTGGACGAGGCCATCGGCCTTCTCAATGCGCGGCGCGTCATGGGCGGCTCGAAGAAGTCGAGCCGAGGCCGAAAGGCTCCCGCCAAGAAGGCCGCTGCGAAGAAGCCTGCGGCCAAGAAGCCGGCAGCCAAGTCGGCTGCGAAAACCCCTGCAAAGGCCGGGGCGGAGAAGAAGCCCGCCGCCAAGAAGGCCGCCTCGAAGAAATCCTCCTCCAAGGCCGCTTCCGCAAAGAAGCCCTCGGCCAGGAAGGTTGCCGGGGCAGGTTAGGTTCGATGAGGGAATGGCTGTCCTGGCTCTCGGTGGAATACGCCGATCAGATCGAGATGCTGCTGCGGCTGTGCGGGGCGACCGTCGCCGGCATGGTCATCGGCATCAACCGGGACATCCACAACAAGCCCATCGGCATGCGGACCCTGGGCCTGGTGGCGCTGGGCTCCTCCATCGTCATCCTGTCCGGCTCGGTCTACGAGGGCCTTCACTTCGGGCAGGATGCGGTGAGCCGGGTGGTGCAGGGCATCCTGACGGGCTTGGGCTTTCTGGGCGCGGGCGCGATCCTGCGCGGCAAGGACGGGATGGAGGTTCAGGGCCTGACCACGGCTTCGACGGTGTGGATCGCAGCCGCCCTCGGGGTCACTGCGGGCCTGGGAGCCTGGTTCATCACCGTGGCCGGCACCCTGGTCACGCTGTTCGTCCTGACCTACGGCACGCGCCTCGAGGTCAGGCTGATCCGGTTCTTTGGAGGGACAGCGCCGGTGGAGGATGAATCAGAAAGCTAGGCTGAGCCCGAGAACGGCCGCTGCGGCGATCGCGAGCCACAGGAGCGTCGATCCGAAGGAACGATGAGCGGGAGGCCTGGTGTCCGGCTCGTCAAAGGCGAATGCCTCCCCGGCGTTTCGCGCCGCCCGATCCAGGTGAAGCTTCCGTGCCGATCCTACACTCGTCCGCGCTGCCATAGCCAAGCTCGATTTCCGGTAAACGCAACCTTAACGTCGTAACGTGAACGCGAGCTAAACAGTTCCTTGTGACAGGTGAAAGACATCCTTTAGGGGGATATGTCATCCTGTGGAAAGAGGGTCTCGCAGGAGGCTCCCTTTTATGCCCTAGAACTCCGCTCAAGCCCTTCCCGTTTCCGTTTTGTTCACGTATAAAAACGGCATGGGATACAGTGTCAAGAAACGCGAATCATCACGGACCAAGGTCCAAATGACAGACAACAACGATCTCTTCGGGGGCGCGGCCGCCAAGCGCGCAGCGCCGGCCTCGGCCAGGAACGCCGCCGTCAAGGTGTCCCGCTCCGCGCTCTCACAGGGTACGCCGGACGAGGCCGGCTACGACGCGTCCGCCATCGAGGTGCTGGAGGGGCTTGAGCCCGTGCGCCGCCGCCCCGGCATGTATATCGGCGGCACGGACGAGAAGGCCCTGCACCATCTCTTCGCCGAGGTGATCGACAACTCCATGGACGAGGCGGTGGCGGGCCACGCCACCTTCATCGAGGTGGAGCTGGAGGAAGGCGGCTGGCTCTCCGTGACCGATAACGGGCGCGGCATCCCGGTCGATCCGCACCCCAAGTTCCCCAAGAAATCGGCCCTCGAAGTGATCATGACCACGCTCCACGCGGGCGGAAAGTTCGATTCGAAGGTCTACGAGACCTCAGGCGGCCTGCATGGGGTGGGCGTCTCCGTGGTGAACGCGCTCTCCGAGATCCTGGAGGTCGAGGTCGCCCGCGGCCAGACCCTGTACCGGCAGGTCTTTGCCCGCGGCGCCCCGAAGGGCAAGCTCGAAACCGTGGGGCGCGTGCTCAACCGGCGCGGCACCCGGGTGCGCTTCAAGCCCGACCACCAGATCTTCGGCAAGGACGCGCATTTCCAGCCCCGCCGCCTGTTCAAGATGGCGCGCTCCAAGGCCTATCTGTTCGGCGGCGTGGAGATCCGCTGGAAATGCGCCCCCGCCCTCGTCCAGGGCGTCGACAACGTTCCGGCGGAGGCGACCTTCAAGTTCCCCAACGGGCTGAAGGACTACCTGCTCCACGACATCGGCGGGAAGGAGCTGGTCACGGACCAGATCTTCTCCGGCAAGATCGCCAAGCCCGGCGGCCATGGCTCCCTCGAATGGGCGGTCGCCTGGATGGCGCAGGAGGACGGCTTCTCCACCTCCTACTGCAACACGGTCCCGACCCCCGAGGGCGGCACCCACGAGAACGGCCTGCGCATCGCCCTGCTGCGGGCGCTGCGCGATCATGCCGAGCGCGTCGGCCAGCAGAAGCGCATGGCGGCGGTGACCACCGACGACGTGATGGCCACCTGCGCCTCCATGCTGTCGGTGTTCATCCGCGAGCCCGAGTTCCAGGGCCAGACCAAGGACAAGCTGGCCACCGTGGAAGCGGGCCGCATCGTCGAGAACGCCATCCGCGACACCTTCGACCACTGGCTCGCCGCCTCGCCGCAGCAGGCCAACAAGCTCCTGGACTGGGTGATCGACCGGGCCGAGGAGCGCCTGCGCCGCCGCCAGGAGAAGGAGGTCGCCCGCAAGACCGCGACCCGCAAGCTGCGCCTCCCCGGCAAGCTGGCGGATTGCTCCAACGCGGGCGCCAAAGGCTCCGAGCTGTTCATCGTCGAGGGCGACTCCGCGGGCGGCTCCGCCAAGCAGGCGCGGGACCGGGCCAACCAGGCGATCCTGCCCTTGCGCGGCAAGATCCTCAACGTGGCCTCCGCCGGCCGGGACAAGCTGCACCAGAACCAGCAGCTCTCCGACCTCGTCCAGGCGCTCGGCTGCGGCACCGGCTCCGGGTACCGGGACCAGGACCTGCGCTACGAGAAGGTCATCATCATGACCGATGCGGACGTGGACGGGGCGCACATCGCCTCGCTGCTCATCACGTTCTTCTACCGGCAGATGCCCCGGCTCATCGACGGCGGGCACCTCTACCTGGCGGTTCCGCCCCTCTACCGGATGAGCCAGGGGGCGAAGTCGGCTTACGCCCGGGACGATGCGGACCGGGACAGGCTCATGAAGACCGTGTTCAAGGGCAACGGCAAGGTGGAAATCGGCCGCTTCAAGGGCCTGGGCGAAATGCTGCCGGGCCAGCTCAAGGAAACCACCATGGACCCGAAGAAGCGCCTGCTTCTCAAAGTGGTGGTGGAGGCGGACGACAGGTCGGACGCGAGCGACACGGTGGAGCGCCTGATGGGCAACAAGCCCGAGGCCCGCTTCGCCTTCATCCAGGAGCGCGCGGCCTTCGCCGACGAGGCGGACCTGGATATCTGATCAGCCCGCAAAAATATTTTGCCCCGGGAGGTGGCGCGGAACCGGTTTCCGCGCCATTTCCTTTTTTGCGAAAAGTTTTTTGAAGTGGTTTTCCCTTGTTTTCCAAGGGATTTCCCCGGCTGGCGAATTTTTTTGAAAAAATCTCGAAAAACTTCGGAACCAAGTTTTGGGCTGCTCGTTGTTAGGACATCACCGGCTCATTCTGCCCCCACGGGCCGGTCCCTCAAAAGGCTTCCGCAAGGAGCCTTTTTTTTTGCCCTGAGCACGCCTTTGCGGCTCGATGGATCTCTTGTCCCGCCTTGCGCGTCATCTTGGGGATGGCCGCCCTAGCCGCGGCCAAGCTTGCATGCGACAAGATCTGACGCCCTCCAAGACCGCCAACTTCGAGTTTTCCCTTGGCCAAACGTTCAAAAGCCTCCCACTCCGCTCCTCTTCCGTCCCGCGAGGATGTCGTCGCCTTCATTTCCGGGGCGCAGGGAAAGGTCGGCAAGCGCGAGATCGCGCAGGAATTCAACATCAAGGGCGGGGACCGCATCTGGCTCAAGCAGATGCTCAAGGACCTGGAGATCGAGGGCCTCGTCGACCGGCGGGGCAAGACAGTCCACAAGGCGGGCCAGCTGTCCCCGGTGGTGCTGGCCGACATCACCCGTCGCGACCGGGACGGGGAGCTCATCGCCGTGCCCACCGAATGGGACGAGGCGGAGCACGGGCCCGTGCCCACCATCGTCATCATGCCGTCCCGCAAGCCCCGCCCCGGGATGCCGGTGGCGGGCGTGGGCGACCGGGCGCTGCTGCGGGTCGATCCCCTCAAGGCCGGGGACATCCACCGCTATGCGGGCCGCGTCACCAAGATCGTCGCCAAGAAGCAGGCCCAGCTGCTCGGCATCTACCGGGCCACGCCGGAAGGCGGCGGCAGGCTCATCCCGGTCGAGAAGAAGTCCCGCGAGCAGGAATACCTCGTCCGCCCCGGCGACGAGGCGGAAGCGCTGGACGGAGACCTCGTGTCCGCCTCCCTCGTGAAGACCGGCCGCCTCGGCCTGCCTCAGGCCCGGATCAAGGAGCGGCTGGGCTCGGTGAAATCCGAGAAGGCCGTGAGCCTCATCGCCATCCACGCCCACAGCATCCCCAACGAGTTCCCGAAGGCGGTGCTCGACGAGGCCGAGACGGCCGAGCCCGTCGCCCTGGCGGGCCGCGAGGATTGGCGCAGCGTGCCCCTCGTGACCATCGACCCGCCCGACGCCAAGGACCACGACGACGCGGTCCACGCCGCGCCGGACGAGGACCCGCACAACCGGGGCGGCTTCATTCTCACGGTGGCGATCGCCGACGTGGCGGCCCATGTGCGCCCTGGCACGGCCATGGACCGGGAGGCGCAGGAGCGCGGCAACTCGGTCTATTTCCCCGACCGGGTCGTGCCCATGCTGCCGGAGAAGATCTCCAACGACCTGTGCTCGCTCAGGCCAGGGGTGCCCCGCCCGGCGCTCGCGGTCCGCATGGTGATCGGCCAGGACGGACGCAAGAAGAGCCATAGCTTCCACCGGGTCATGATGCGCTCGGCCGCGAAGCTCTCCTACAGCCAAGCTCAGGCCGCCATCGACGGCCGGACCGACGAGGTCACCGGACCCATCCTCGACTCGATCCTGAAGCCCCTCTGGGCGGCTTACGCCTGCGTGAAGCGGGCCCGGGACATCCGCGAGCCCCTGTTCCTCGACCTTCCCGAGCGCAAGATCGTCCTGAAGCCCGACGGCACCGTGGACCGGATCTTCGTGCCCGAGCGGCTGGAGGCGCACCGGCTCATCGAGGAGTTCATGATCCTCGCCAACGTAGCCGCCGCCGAAACCCTGGAGCGGGCCGAATCCGAGCTGATCTACCGGGTCCATGACGAGCCTTCCCTGGAGAAGATGCGGGCGTTGAGCGAGGTGCTCGCCTCCATCGGCCTCAAGCTGTCGTCGCAGGGGGCGCTCAAGCCTGAGCTGTTCAACCGCATCCTGCGCAGCGTCGACGGCTCCGAGCACCAGCTCTTCATCAACGAGGTGGTGCTGCGCTCCCAGTCCCAGGCCGAGTATTCGGCGGAGAATTACGGCCATTTCGGCCTGAACCTCAGGCGCTACGCCCACTTCACCTCCCCCATCCGCCGCTATGCGGACCTCGTCGTGCACCGGGCCCTCATCGGCGCCCTTAAGCTCGGCCGGGACGGCCTGCCGCCGGATACCACCCGGGCGGAGCTGATCGAGATCAGCGCCCGCATCTCGGCGGCGGAGCGGCGCGCCATGGCGGCGGAGCGTGAGACAATCGACCGCCTGATCGCGCAGTTCCTGGCGGACCGGATCGGGGCCACATTCGACGGGCAGATCTCCGGCGTGACGAAGGCGGGCCTCTTCATCAAGCTGGCGGAGACCGGGGCGGACGGCTTCGTGCCGGCCGCCACCATCGGGGCGGATTACTACCGTTACGACGAGCGGACCCACTCCATGCAGGGCGAGCGCACGGGCGAAACCTACCGCCTGGGCGACAAGGTCCAGGTGAAGCTCGTGGAGGCGGCCCCGGTGGCCGGGGCGCTGCGGTTCGAACTGCTGTCGCAGGGGCGCTATACCGGCAAGCCGAAGGGCTCCGGCAAGGGAGCCAAGAAGGCCCAGGGCGCGAAACCGGCCAAATCCGGCCCGAAGTCCGGCCGCGAGAGCCGTCGTTCCACCGTGAGAGTCAAGGCCAAGCGGCAGAGCCGCGCCCGGTAAGGACCAATCATGTCTGAGATGAACGAGCCGATTCCCCAGGCCGATCCCGCCCCCATCAGGACGCTCCCGGCCATGGGGCGCGGCTTCCTCGGCCATTGCCCCGCCTGCAACCGGGGCCGGCTCTTCGGCCGCTTCCTGAAGGTGGCGGACCATTGCGACGCCTGCGGGACGGAATTCCACCATCACAGGGCCGACGACCTGCCGCCCTATCTGGTGATCTTCCTGGTGGGCCACCTCATCGGCTACGGCATCCTGATGACGGAGACCAGGCTGGAGGTTCCCCTATGGGTGCACCTCGCCACCTGGCCCGCCCTGGCGATGGTCCTGTGCCTCGCCCTGCTCCAGCCCATGAAAGGCGCTGTCGTGGGCCTGCAATACGCGCTAGGGATGCACGGCTTCGGCGAGGCCCGGAAAGCCAGCGAGAGGGACAACAGCAGTGACGGACGCTCAGGCACTCGCCCGGATGGATCGACTCGTTTCCGGGGAGCGTAACCCCAGCCTGCCCACAATCCGCCCCTCGGACGCCGCCACCCTCATCATCATCGACCGCCGGGGCAAGACCCCCAAGGTCCTCATGGGCAAGCGCCACCCCGGGCAGCGGTTCATGCCGGGCAAGTTCGTCTTCCCCGGGGGGCGCATCGAGCCCGGCGACCGCTCCATGACGGTGGCCGGCGCCCTCCACCCCCGGGCGGAGCAGGCCCTCATGGCCCGGGTGGCGCGCCCCTCGGCCGGGCGCAGCCGGGCGCTGGCGCTCGCCGCCATCCGCGAGACCTTCGAGGAAACCGGCCTCCTCCTCGGGTCCAAGGATTACGGCGGGCCGACGGGCGTGCCGGAGAGCTGGGCCGCCTTTCAGGAGCGGGGCGTGTTTCCCGACCTCGAGGCCCTGCACTTCATCGGCCGGGCCATCACGCCCCCGAAGCGCGTCAAGCGCTTCGACACCCGCTTCTTCGCCGCCGACCGGACCGCCATTGCGGACGAGGTCGAGGGGGTGGTCGGCCCCGATTCCGAACTGGTGGAGCTGACCTGGGTCACCATCGACAAGGCCAGGGCCCTGGACCTGCCCCCCATCACCGGCGTGATCCTGTCCGAGCTGGAGGCCCGCATCGCGGCCGGCTTCGGCCCGCAACTGCCCGTCCCGCTGTTCTACCAGAGGCGCGGCCGTT
>DASQTM010000085.1:0-6808 GCA_035641875.1 Microvirga sp.
GAACGCCATCTTCAAGAAGCTGGTACAGACTGGCAACCTGAGCAAATCCTTCTTCGTAGCGAGCACCAAGGCCAAGGACAAAGATGACTACGTCGTCTACGACAAGGCCACAGGAGCGCTCTACTACGACATCGATGGCTCGGGCAAAGGAGCTGCCGTCAAGTTCGCGCAGCTGACGAAGGGCACCGTTCTAGCTCACGACGACTTATTCGTTATCTGATCGTATCCGAATAGTTCTCACGGGAGAGTGGAAGATTATGAGAGTTGACCCCATCGGCGGGGTCAACTCTCTATCTTTGATCTTGCGCTCCTGCCGGGGAAGCCCATTCTGTTTCGCCCAAATGGGGCTCTAGCTCGCCTTCCGATCCCGCTTGCGCTTGTCCGAGAAGTTTCCCTTCTCCTTCGGCCCCTTGCCCTTGGGCCCCTTGTGCGGGGAATGAGGGCTTCGGTCCTTCGCGCCTGCCGTTTTGGGTCCACTCCATTTCTTCGGTCCCCCCGGTTTCGCCCCGGGGGCGAAATCCGCGGGTTCGATGCGGATGTCCTCGTCGTTGGTCTTGCGCGCCGCCGCGGCGAATTTCGTCGCGTGGGATTTGGCGATCTGGAACTTGGTCTCGTTGTCGAAGATCTTGATCGAGCCGATCTCTTTCTTGGTCACGTGACCCAGGCGGCAGATCACCGGCAGGAGCCAGCGCGGGTCGGCGTTGTTGCGGCGTCCCACGCTCATGCGGAACCACACCATGTCCTCCGACGCGCCATGGGGCTCGTCGGACGGGCCGCGGTCCCGGCCCTTGCGGGGCCCCCGGTCGTTCTGATCACGGTCGTCCTGACGCGCGCGCTTGTCCTTGCGCTGGCGCGGCTCGCGATCCATCCCCGGATCGAACACCTCCTCCGGCGCGGGCAGTTGCGCGCGATGAAACCGCACCAGGGCGGTGGCGATGTCCTCCGCCGAGCGCTCGGCCAGGAGCGCCCTGGCGATGACGAGATCCTCCTCGGTCGCCTCCTCGGAGAAGGCCGGATCCTGCAGCAGGCGCTCCCGGTCCCGCATGCGGATTTCCTCCGCCGAGGGCGTGCCGGCCCAGGTCGCGTCGACGCCTGCCATGTCCACCAGCCGTTCGGCCTTGCGGCGGCGGGTATAGGGAACGACCATCACGCAGGTGCCCTTGCGGCCGGCGCGTCCCGTGCGGCCGCTGCGGTGCAGGAGCGTCTCGTGGTCGTTGGGCAGGTCGGCGTGGATGACGAGGCCGAGGTCGGGCAGGTCGATGCCGCGGGCGGCCACGTCGGTGGCCACGCACACGCGGGCGCGCCCGTCGCGCAGGGCCTGCAGAGCGTGGCTGCGCTCCGACTGGCTGAGTTCGCCGGAAAGAGCGACCGCCGAGAAGCCGCGCTCGCCCAGGCTCGCGTGCAGGTGCCTCACCGCCTCGCGGGTATGGCAGAACACCATGGCGCCGCGGCTCTCGTAGAAGCGCAGCACGTTGACCACGGCGAGCTCGACCTCGTTGGGGGCGCAGCGGATGGCGCGGTACTCGATGTCGCCGTGGGGCTCGTTCGCCACCAGGGTGTCGATGCGCACGGAATCGCGCTGGTAGCGCCGCGCCAGGGTGGCGATGTTCTTCGGGATGGTGGCGGAAAACAGCAGCGTGCGGCGCTCGCTCGGCGCGGCGTCGAGGATGAATTCCAGGTCCTCGCGGAAGCCGAGGTCGAGCATCTCGTCGGCCTCGTCGAGCACCGCGACGCGCATCTTCGAGAGATCGAGGCGGTCGCGCTCCAGGTGGTCGCGCAGGCGGCCCGGCGTGCCCACGACGATGTGGCAGCCGTCGGCGAGGGCCCGCTGCTCGCGGCGCACATCCATGCCGCCGACGCAGGACGCCACCCGGGCTCCGGCCGGACCATAGAGCCATATGAGCTCCCGGTTGACCTGGAGGGCCAGTTCGCGGGTCGGCGCGATGATGAGGGCCAGGGGCTCCCGGGGTGGACCGAAGCGCTCCTCCTCGCCGAGAAGGGTCGTGGCCATGGCCAGGCCGTAGGCGACCGTCTTTCCCGACCCGGTCTGGGCCGACACGAGAAGGTCGCGGTCGAGCGCATCGGGTTGGAGCACGGCGGCCTGGACGGGAGTGGGATCGTTATAGCCCCGGTCGGCAAGGGCGCGTTCGAGGCTTGGATGGGACTTGGGAAAGGGCATAGGGTGTGGCTGAACCGGTTTTGAAGAGCCCTAGGGGCTCCGATAAAGATGATCAGCCAGAGGCGGCGCCGTCGTCGATTTCGTCGATCGACACCAGGAACACGACATCGATATCGAGGTCGTCGTCATAGTCTTCGTCGGCTACGTCGTCCTCGTCCTCTTCGTCCAGAGCCTCATTGAAAGCATCGATTTCGTCTTCCGATGCGGGCCTGACAGTCAAGGCAGCTGATCCGTCCCAGAGGGGGCGGCCCTCACTCTTAAACGATGTGAGGTCCTGTTTGAAGCTCTCACTGAGAAAGAGTTCCCGGGCTTGTTCCCCGTCCGCATTCGTCACGGCGACCGCCTGGCCGGCGATATCGAGGGTAACCATGGCTTTTCCTTTGCCGAAAGCAGGTGGGCTCGAACTTCTAACGCCCGGCCAGGGCTTTTCGATCAAATTCGGCCGAAGCTCTGGGCAGAGCCTAGAACGTATACCGTAGCGCCTCGCTGGCGGCTCTCAAGGCGGGCAGGAAACGTTCCTCCATTTCGGCGGCCGGAACGCGACCGGCCTGAGCGCTGATGTTCAAGGCGAAGGCGACCTTGCCGCTTTTCTGGATCAGCGGCGCCGCGATGGAGCGAAGGCCGAATTCGAGCTCCTCGTTGACGATGGCATAGCCCTGCGCCCGGGTGGTCTGGAGAATGGCCCGCAATTCGGTCTTGTCGGTGACGGTCTTGGGCGTCCTGGCCTCCAGGCGAACCCGCCCGAGATAGGCCTCGATCTCGGCCTCGGACTGGTAGGCCAGGATCGCGCGGCCGAGGGACGTGCAATAGGCGGGCAGGCGGCTCCCAACCCCGAGGCCGATGGACATGATCCGGCGGGTGGCCGAACGGGCGATGTAGACGATCTCGTCCCCGTCGAGCACCGCCGCGGAACTCGATTCCCCCGTCTCCTCGGAGATCCTCTCGAGAAAGGGCTGAAGCCGGGTCGGAAGGGAGGCGGACGAGAGATAGGCGTAGCCGAGCCTCAGGATGCGCGGACTCAAGGTAAAGTACCGGCCGTCGAAATCGGCATAGTTCAGCTTGGTCAGGGTGCGAAGGTAGCGGCGGGCGGCGGCGCGGGTGATCCCGGTGAGCCTCGCCACGTCCGACAGGGTCAGCCGGGGCCGGCCGGCATCGAAGGCTTCGATGACCAGCAGGCCCTTCTCAAGACTTGCGACGAAGTCCCGGTTCCCGCCGGCTTGGCCTTCCCCGTCGTGTTTCTTCATGCGCGGCTTCCCTGGGTGCTGGACTTTGGTAGCCTTGACACCATGTCCCTAGATCATACTAGATGTGCGCTATGGCTTGCAATGTTCGCTATGCGCACAAAAACTAGACCAAAGGCTGAGACCGCGGTCCATCTCAAGAAGACCGGGCGGCTCAAAGGGAGGAAACGGGAATGACAGCCGGGACAAAATGGTTGGGCGCCGCCATCGGCGCTCTGTTGATGGGCTCCGTGTCCGCTGCCGCCGACACGATCAAGGTCGGCGTCATCGGGCCGTTCTCAGGGCCCTTCGCCTCACAGGGCAAGAATTTCCAGGCCGGCGTCGAGGCCTACATGGCGCTCAACGGAAAGTCCGTGAAAGGCCACGACGTCGAGATCATCTATCGCGACCTGCCGGCCGCCAACCCGGCGCAGTCCCGCGCCCTGGCGCAGGAACTGGTGGTCAAGGACAAGGTGCAGTATCTCGGCGGCGTCTATTTCACCCCGGACGCCATGGCGATCACGCCGCTGCTCAAGCAGGCCAACACCCCGCTTGTGATCTTCAATGCCGCGACTTCGGCCATCATGACCCAGTCGCCCCTGGTGGTGCGCACCTCCTTCACCACCGCCCAGACCACGACGCCGCTCGGCAGGATTGCCACCGCCCGCGGGGTCAAGAAAGTGATCTCGGCGGTGAGCGATTACGGCCCGGGCGTCGACGCGGAAAATGCTTTCAAGAAGGCCTTCGAGGCCGCCGGCGGGCAGGTGGTCGAGGCCATCAGGATGCCGCTCAACACCAACGATTTCAGCCCGATCATGCAGCGCGTGCGCGACTCCGGCGCAGAGGCGGTCTTCGCCTTCCTGCCCTCGGGCCCGACCACGCTGGGCTTCGTCAAGGCCTACAACGAGACCGGCCTGAAGCAGGCGGGCATCAAGTTCTTCGCGCCCGGCGACCTGACGCAGGAATCTGATCTTCCGGCTCTCGGCGATGGCGCGCTGGGCCTGCTCACCACCTTCCATTATGCGGTGTCGCACGACTCGCCTGAGAACAAGCGCTTCGTCGAGGCCGCCTCCAAGGCCATCGGCTCTGCGGATCAGCTCTCCTTTCCCGCCGTGGGCGCCTATGACGGGATGCATGTCATCTACAAGATGATCGAGGCCACCGACGGCAAGCAGGACGCCCAGAAGGCGGTGGATGCGGTCAAGGGCCTGTCCTGGACCAGCCCGCGCGGCCCGGTGAGCATCGACGCCGAGACCCGCCACATCACCGAGAACATCTACCTGCGCGAGGTGGCGAAAGGCCCCGACGGCAAGACCTACAACAAGGAAATCGAGACCTTCCCGAACCAGAAGGATCCCGGCCTCGCCACGCAATAGGCGACACGACACCTGGACGGGCGCGGCTTAAGGCTGCGCTCTCCACCTCTCGTTTAAAAGGCTCAGGCCGACCGAGACGTTCATATGCTGACGACGCTGAGCATTGCGACCGACGCCTTCGCCTACGGCATGGCGCTCTTCATCATCTGCATCGGCCTGTCGCTCACGATGGGTCTGATGCGGGTGGTGAACCTGGCGCACGGCGCCTTCGCCATGATCGCAGGCTACATCGCCTCCTATGCGGCGCGCGATCTCGGGATGGGCTATGCGGCTGGCATCGTCCTCGCGGTGATCGGGACCATCATCCTGTCCATTCCCCTGGAGCGGCTGCTGTTCCGTCGCATCTATGGGAGCTCCGAACTCACTCAGGTGCTGATGACCATCGGCATCACGTTCTGCGTCATCGGCATCACCAACTACTTCTTCGGCCCCACCCTAAAGACCATCCCGCTGCCGCAAGCCCTGAGCCAGCCGGTGGACCTGGGCTTTCGCACCATCGCCGGGCACAGGCTCTTCGTCATGCTCTGCGGCGTCGTGGTCGCCGGAGGGCTCTGGTTCCTCATCGAGAAGACGGCTTTCGGCATCAAGCTGCGGGCCACCGTCGACAACGCCGCCATGGCCGATGCGCTGGGGGTGCGAACCCAGGTGGTCTATGCGGTCAGCTTCGCCATCGCCATCGGGCTCGCGGCCTTCGGCGGCGTGGTGGGGGCGGAGTTCCTGCCCATCGAGCCCTATTACGCCCTGCGCTACATGGTGACCTTCCTGGTGGTGGTCTCGGTGGGCGGCGCGGGCTCGATTCCCGGCGCCCTGGTCGCCTGCCTCCTGCTCGGCGCCATCGACACCACGGGGCGCTATCTCATGCCGGAATTCGGCAACTTCTTCTTCTACGCGGCCGTCATCGCCATCGTGTGCCTGTTCCCGCAGGGCTTCTTCGGAAAGGCGCAGTAGCGTGCAGGTGATCGCTCAAACCGGGAAAGTGGCGGCGGCCTCGCCCACATCGGGAAGTCGCTGGCTGCGCGACGGGATCGGCCTTGCCCTGGTCATCGCCGCCGGCGCTGCCGGCTATTGGCTGTTTCCGGACAACCTGGCGCTGCTCACGCGGATCATCGCCATCGCGCTTCTGGTCCTGTCGCTGGATCTGATCGTCGGCTATTGCGGCGTGGCCTCGCTGGGACAGGCGGCCCTGTTCGGCGCAGGCGCTTACGCGGCGGGCATCGCCTGCGTGAACGGCGTCACGGAGCCGCTGACGCTCATTACGATCGGCGCGGCGGCGGGAGCCGTTGCGGGTCTTCTCATGGGCACGATCATGCTGCGCGCTCACGGACTTGCGCAACTCGTCCTGTCCATCGCCATCGTGCAGCTCTTCCACGAGGCCGCCAACAAGGCTTCCGCCTATACGGGCGGCAGCGACGGCCTTGCAGGGCTCGCGCTCAGCCCGCTCTTCGGCATGTTCGAGTTCGACCTCTGGGGGCAGACGGCCTATCTCTTCGGGCTCGTCCTGCTGGTCGCAGTGTTCATCGTCCTCAAATTCATCGTGTCCTCGCCCTTCGGCATGCTGTGCCGGGGCATCCGGCAGGATCCGATCCGCATCCGCGCCATGGGAGCCTTCGTGTTTCCGGTGCTCCTGAAGATGTTCGTGATCTCCGGAGCCGTGGCCGGCATGGGCGGGGCTCTCGCGGCGATCTCCACGCAGGTGGTCGGGCTCGACAGCGTCAGCTTCGAGCTCTCCGCCAACGCCCTCGTCATGCTGGTGCTGGGCGGCCTCGGCACGCTCTACGGCGCACTGGTGGGAACCGTGATCTTCATGAGCTTTGAGCACGTGGTCTCGGCCATCAATCCGTTCCACTGGATGACCATGGTCGGAGCCCTGCTGATCGCCGTGGTGCTCGCAGCCCCCGGCGGCCTCAGCGGGTTCCTCGATAGGATCTTTTCACCGGGCCGCAGCCGGGGAGGGAACCCATGAGCGATCTCTTCCGCGTCGAGGGGCTGTCCCGTTCCTTCGGCGGCCTCGTGGTCAGCCGCAACATCTCGCT
>DASQTM010000086.1:0-3207 GCA_035641875.1 Microvirga sp.
CCAGGCATCAAGGGCCTTGAAGAGCGAGAGCCTTCTCCCGGACCCGCGGGTGCGCCCGGGTCTCGCAACGGAACCGCTCCTTCATCCCCGCCGTTGCCGTTCCGGTTCAGGCCAGGGCGCACGGCTATGCGATTTATCCCCACCAAGCTTCACGGCATCATTGATTATCTCTGGGGATTGTCCCTGCTGGCGAGCCCCTGGGTGCTGGGCTACGCGGACGTGCCGGCGGCCAAGTGGCTCGCGATCGTCTTCGGCCTGGGGGCCATCCTCTACAGCATGATCACTGTTTACGAACTCGGCCTCCTTCGCATCCTGCCGATGCCCCTGCACCTGATCCTCGACGGGGCGGGCGGCGCTTTCCTGGCGGCTTCGCCGTTCCTGTTCGGCTTTGCAGACCGGGTCTACTGGCCCCATCTCGCCTTCGGACTTTTCTCGGTCGCAGCCAGTCTGATCACCCGGACGGAGCCGGTGCAGCCGTTTAGCCATCGGGCACCGCTCGACCGGCGAAACTCGCAGGCCGGCCGGCCGTAAGGCAGGCGCTTCCCATCCGCCCTGAACGGTGACAACCTTCCTCCCGCAGACGCCTCACGGCGCCAAACATCACGAGGAGGCGCAAGCCATGAAAGCGGCGGCACCGATCCGCTCGGTCCTGGTGACCGGCGCAGGGGGCAATCTCGGCCAGAAGCTGATCGCCTGCCTTCTGGCCGGCGAATGGTGCGATCGCATCGTCGCCCTCGACCATGCGGCGGATGAGCCGCCTGCAACCATGCGATCAGAGCGCCTGCGCTGGGTCCAGGCGAACCTCGCGGACCCGTCCGACCACCGCTGGCGCGACGCCTTCGCGGCCGTCGACGCTGCGGTTCACTTTGCGGCCCAGAACCCCTATCCCGACGCGCCGTGGAGCGACGCCAGCGCATCCTTCGATATGACGCTGAACATGCTCGGAGCCGCCGCAGGGGCAAGCGTGCGCCGCGTGGTCTTCGCCTCGTCCAACCATGTGATGGGCCAGTACAAGGACCCTCCCCTGGCGGACGGCCTCGTCCCCGGCGGCCTGACCACATCCCTGCCGCCCGGCCCTGGCACGCGCTGGTTCAACGGGCGGGAGACGGTTCAGGGTTTCGCCTATGCGGCATCCAAGCTGATGGGCGAGCGCGCCTGCATCGGGGAGGCCAATCGCTCCGGGGGAAAGATGGCCGCGGTCTGCGTGCGGATCGGCTGGTGCCAGCCCGGAGAGAACAGGCCGGAGACCATCAATACGTCCGGTCTGCCGGGCGCGGAGGTGGACCAGAGCTCCGACACCGAACGCGACTTGCGATGGTTCCGCAACATGTGGCTCTCGAACAGGGATTTCGCCGCCGTGATGGAGCGGGCGCTCCTCGCCGACGCGACGCGCTGGCCTCAGCCGGGGATCGTGGTCAACGGCATGTCGGCCAATCGAGGCATGGCGTGGGACATCGAGAGCACCCGCGCGCTCATCGGATACGAACCGCAGGACGATGTCTGGCGGCACATGGCCTGAGGGGCCGGACCCGATACGGAGATGCGCCACGGCATCCGTCCGCGCGAGCCCGTTACGGCAATGCGCGGACGGCGCCCTTCGGGCTGCCCGAAGCCTCCCGGCGGTCTTCGCCCGACCTCTTACACGATGTAGAGATCGGCGGCGGTCAGATTCGGGATGTCGCCGGAGAAATTATCGAGGATCGCGACGAGTTTCGGCCCGCTTCCTCCCAGACCGTCGCCGTCGAAATACAGGCGCCCATCGTCGCTGTCATAGAGTACGCGGTCATTGGCGTCCTGCGTTCCCGTGCCGATGTCCTTGAACCGGCCTGCTGCGAGCCAGCCGGTCGCGAGGCCTTTGAAGACGCTGTTCTCGAGGCGGATCGTGTCATCCTCCGGCCTGAAATCGCCGATGCGGTCCCGGTTGGCGGAGCCCGGAGCGACGTTGAACAGGAAAACGTCCCGTCCGTCGTCCCCAAAAAGGTGGTCCCTGCCCCGGCTGCCGTTGATGAGGTCGTTTCCGGCGCCGCCATAGGCCCGGTCATTGCCGCGGCCGCCGTTGATCGCATCGTTGAAGTCCGACCCGATGAACTCATCGCCGCGTTCGCTTCCGACCAGCACGACGCGCGAGGTCGCCAGTTCGGCTTCGACGCTCAGCTTCTGCGTAGCCGTGTACTTGGTCGACAGGTTGAGCGTCCCGCCCGCTCCTTGCAGGAAGATATGGAACTCGGTTCCACCGCCGAGCGGAATGATCTTGGTGAAGGAGCTGAACTGGGCGACGGTGCCGTAATGGTTGGTATTGTTGGTATAGAAGTTCTCGACGCCGACGATCCGCAGTCCTGGGTCGAAGCTGTTGTTGAACGCCCCCGACATGGTGATCCGGTCGTTGCCTCCGCCTCCGTTGATGAGGCCGATCTGGCTCGACTCGATCCTGAACCTGTCATGGCCTCCGTTGCCCCGGAGGGTGTCTTCGCCGCCGCCGGGTCCGGAGAAAACATCGTTTGCGAAACCGCCGCTGAAGTTATCGATTGCGGCAGTGAGGGTATAATTCGTCACGGTCTGCCTCCCTTGAAGACTTGCAAGAGCCCGAGCGGAAGGACGACCGCTCCGGTAAAAAGGCAGGGTACGGCCCGGAGGGCGTTTGACCATTCGAGCAAGAGAGACTTGCGAGGTAATTCGGAGCCATCGAAATGACTCCGCTCCGCCCTTCCGGATATCTCTGAAGAGACTGGACTTGTTGCGATTGGCTGCGAACGGACGCGCGAGGAGCTATCCGGGCGGCAATGACAACGATCGTCAAAGCTCGGCTGTTTGCCGCCTTGGGCGCGGCCCGCGGCTGAAGGCCTTCTTTAAATGGGCAGTGGCGCGTGGGATTCTTGAGACCTCCCCTGCGACGGGAATGAAACCGCCAGATCCGGAAAGCGCGCGATCGGGTTCTGGCTGATGAGGAGGTGGCGGCGCTTTGACGAGCTGCAGCGGATATGCGGTACCCTTTGGCTCCGTCATCCAGATCCTCATCCTGACGGGCACGCGGCAGTCCGAGCTGCTCGAGGCGGAATGGTCTGAATTGGATCTCGGCGGCCGCATGTGGAGGATCCCGCGGGCCTGCTCGAAGACGGATGTCGGGCATCTGGTACCGCCGTCAGGACTTGCCTGCGGCATCATCGAAGGGCCCCCCGCATTGGCAATCCTCCCTCCGCGCTTCTCTTC
>DASQTM010000087.1:0-4930 GCA_035641875.1 Microvirga sp.
GCCGAGGACAAGATCGCCGCCATGGAGGCGGCCGACATCCGCGTCTCGCCCTCCCCCGCCAGACTCGGCAAGACGCTGGCCGAGTTGCTAAAGGGATAACGAAGGAGATCGGCCCTGCGCGAGCTGGTGCCATATTGAGAGCCCCGGCGCCGCGCCCGGGCTGGAGCGGGCAGGATCGGTCTAGCCCTGATCGCGCCCCCCTCATCGGCTGCCGGGCCAGCAGAGTTCACTGGCCCCATGGTGCCCGGCTCAAGGCTCCCAAGCACGATCTTGGGCGTTAACTTTACCCAGAGGCGGCCCAAAAGGCCGATCGATCCATGCGACGCAACCGTCACGCCAAGATTGTCGCCACCATGGGACCTACTAGCGCATCGCCCGAGATGCTCAAGGCGCTGTAGAGCAGGGCAGGCGAGCGCCCAATGCGATCGCTCCGTTTTTAAAAAACGTCCAGGGGACGAGGAGGAAACAGGCATGGCCAAGATGAAAGCGACGGAGGCCGCAGTGCGCGTGCTGGCGGCAGAGGGGGTCACGACGGCGTTCGGCGTCCCCGGCGCGGCTATCAACCCGTTCTACGCGGCAATGCGCGAGCACGGCCGTATCCGCCACATTCTCGCCCGCCACGTCGAAGGCGCCTCGCACATGGCCGACGGCTACACCCGTGCGGCGCCGGGCAACATCGGGGTTTGCATCGGCACGTCCGGTCCGGCCGGGACGGACATGATCACCGGCCTTTACGCCGCTGCCGCCGACTCCCTGCCCATCCTGTGCATTACGGGCCAGGCGCCGCGCGCCAAGATGCACAAGGAGGATTTCCAGGCCATCGACATCGAGGCGATTGCCAAGCCGGTCGCCAAATGGGCCGTGACGGTGCGCGAGCCCGGCTTGGTGCCGCGCGTCTTCCAGCAGGCGTTTCACGTCATGCGCTCAGGGAGGCCCGGTCCGGTGCTGATCGACTTGCCCGTCGATGTCCAGACGTCCGAGATCGAGTTTGACATCGACACCTACGAGCCGCTGCCCGTCTACAAGCCCGCGGCGAGCCGGCGCCAGATCGAGAAGGCGATGGACATGCTCGCCGGGGCCGAGCAGCCGCTGATCGTCGCCGGCGGCGGCATCATCAACGCTGATGCTTCCGATCTCCTGGTCGAGTTCGCGGAGATCACGGGTGTCCCGGTGATCCCAACGCTGATGGGCTGGGGTTGCATCCCGGACGACCACCCCCTCATGGCCGGCATGGTCGGCCTGCAGACGAGTCACCGCTACGGCAATGCCACCTTCCTCAAGTCCGACTTCGTCCTCGGCATCGGCAACCGTTGGGCCAACCGCCACACCGGCACGATCGAGAGCTACACGAAAGGCCGGAAGTTCGTGCATGTAGACATTGAGCCGACGCAGATCGGGCGCGTCTTTAACCCCGATTACGGCATCGTCTCCGATGCGAAGGCGGCGCTTGAACTGTTTGTCGAGGTCGCGCAGGAGCGGAAAGCGGCGGGGGGCCTTCCCGACCTCTCGGCTTGGGCGCAGGCCTGCGAGCACCGCAAGAAGAACATGCTGCGCCGCACCCACTACGACGAGGTCCCGCTAAAGCCTCAGCGCGTCTATCAGGAGATGAACGAGGTTTTCGGTCGCGACACCACCTACGTGACCACGATCGGCCTCTCGCAAATCGCCGGCGCGCAGTTCCTGCACGTCTATAAGCCGCGCCACTGGATCAATTGCGGGCAAGCCGGTCCGCTCGGCTGGACCTTGCCGGCCGCCCTCGGCGTGCGCGCCGCCGATCCGGATCGGGAGATCGTGGCCCTTTCAGGCGACTACGATTTCCAGTTCATGATCGAGGAGCTGGCGGTCGGGGCGCAGCATAAGCTTCCTTACCTGCACGTGGTCGTGAACAACTCGTACCTCGGCTTGATCCGACAGGCGCAGCGCGGCTTCCAGATGGATTTTGAGGTCAGCCTCGCCTTCGAGAACATCAACATGGAGAACGGCGAGGAGGTCGCCGGTTACGGCGTCGATCACGTCGCCGTCGCTGAGGGCTTGGGGTGCAAGGCGGTGCGGGTCAAAAGCCCGAACGAGTTCAAGGAGGCGTTCGCCACAGCGCACCGGCTGATGGAAGAGCATCAGGTGCCGGTCGTCCTCGAGTTCATCCTTGAGCGCGTCACCAACATCTCGATGGGCACCGAGATCCACAACGTCGGCGAGTTCGAGGAGATCCTGTGCCTCGATCCCTCGCTCACGCTGGACGACATCTCCGGGTCGGTTCTGCGGACGAAAGAGCCGGCCCCGGCCGAGTGAAGCGAAAGCTGACGCGACCGCGCGATGCGCCCCGACTTTTTGCCTGTAGGGTGAGCCTGCTCGGCCGGAGCGCGCCGCGACGACACCGGCTGGCGTGGTCGCCGAGCAACGAAAGCGGGAGAAAGACATGCCTAAGTTCTGCGCAAACCTCACCATGCTCTACAACGAGCATGGCTTCCTGGATCGCTTCGCGGCGGCCCGCGCCGACGGTTTTGCGGGGGTCGAGTACATGTTTCCCTACCCGTTCCCGAAGGAACAGCTTGCGGATGCCCTGCAGAAGAACGGCCTGACCCAGGTCCTTCACAACCTCCCTGCCGGGAATTGGGAGGCCGGCGAGCGGGGCATCGCCTGTTTGCCCGATCGGATGGGCGAGTTCCAGGACGGGGTGGGGCTGGCGATCGACTACGCGAAGGCGCTCGGCTGCCCGCAGGTGAACTGCCTCGTCGGCCTCACGCCGCAGGGCGCCGATGCGGACCGCGTACGGCAGACCATCGTCGATAATTTGCGCTTTGCAGTGAGGCGTCTCGGGGAGGCCGACATACGCCTGCTAGTCGAGCCAGTGAACTCGAAGGACATCCCCGGTTTCCATCTCGACCGAGTCGAGAAAGCCGTCGCTATCCTGGACGAGGTCGGCTCTGACAACGCCTCCCTCCAATACGACTTCTATCATCAGCAGCGCATGGCCGGCGAACTCCTCGCAACATATCGGGCGCTGAAGGACCGGATTGCGCACATCCAGATCGCCGACAACCCAGGCCGCAATGAGCCCGGAACGGGTGAGATCAATTTCCCCGTCCTGTTCGAGGCGCTTGACCGGGAAGGCTACGCGGGCTGGATTGGCTGCGAGTACAAGCCTAAGGCCGGCACCTCCGAGGGGCTCGGCTGGTTCGAGCCCTACCGCGCCGCGCGCGCAACCGCACCGTAAGGGAGTCACGCGATGAAAGTCGGATTTATCGGTCTTGGCATCATGGGCCGGCCCATGGCCGGGCATCTCCAGGCAGCAGGCCACGAACTGTTCCTGTACGACCTCAATCCGCCACCGCAAGAGATGCTCGGCAAGGGCGCGGTGTCGTGCGGCTCCGGCCGGGAGGTTGCCGAAAACGCCGAGGTCGTCATCACGATGGTGCCGGACACACCGCATGTGGAGGCGGCGCTCTTCGGCCCGAGCGGAATCGCGGAGGGCCTTTCGTCCGGCAAGATCGTTGTCGACATGAGCTCGATCTCGCCGATTGCCACCAAAGACTTCGCCCGGCGCTTCAACGAGAAGGGGTGCGATTACCTCGACGCGCCGGTCTCTGGCGGCGAGGTCGGGGCCAAGCAGGCCTCGCTCACCATCATGGTCGGCGGGCCCGAGCGCGCCTTCGAAAAGGTGCAGCCCCTGTTCGAGCTCATGGGCAAGAACGTCACTCTCGTCGGCGGCAACGGTGATGGCCAGACCACGAAGGTCGCCAACCAGATCATCGTGGCGCTGACCATCGAGGCCGTCGGCGAAGCGCTGCTGTTCGCCTCCAAGGCGGGGGCGGACCCGGCCAAGGTGCGCCAGGCGCTCATGGGCGGCTTCGCCAGCTCGCGCATCCTCGAGCTGCACGGCGAGCGCATGATCAAGCGCACCTTCGATCCGGGCTTCCGCATCGAGCTGCACCAGAAAGATCTCAATCTGGCCCTGCAGGGAGCCAGGGAGCTGAAGCTGAGCCTGCCGAACACGGCGAACGCGCAGGAGCTGTTCAACGCGTGCGCGGCGAACGGAGGCGCGGCCTGGGACCATTCGGCCATGGTCCGCGCGCTGGAGATCATGGCTAACCACGAGATCGGTAGCTGACGCGGGCGCCCCGTTGGGGTAAGCGGAGGAGAGTAGCGTGACGAGGCCGCCCCGCGATCTTCTCAGGGCCATGTTCGACGCCGCTGTGGAGGCGGCCTTGCCGGCCGCCACGGTTCCGGCGCATCTGCCGCCTCCGCCGCACGGCCACGTCGTCGTGGTTGGGGCCGGCAAGGCCTCGGCGGCGATGGCCAAGGCCGTGGAGGATGCCTGGCCTGAGACGCCCCTCGATGGCCTCGTCATCACCCGCTACGGCCATGCCGTCCCGTGCCGGCGCATCGAGATCGTCGAGGCCGCCCACCCGGTTCCGGACGCCCAGGGAGAGGCCGCCGCCAGGCGCATCCTCGATCGGGTGTCTGGCCTCAGCGCGGACGACCTCGTCCTCGCCCTGATCTCCGGGGGCGGCTCGTCGCTCATGGCCCTGCCGGCGCCTGGGCTCACGCTTGAAGACAAGCAGGCCATCAACCGGGCGCTCCTGCGCTCCGGTGCGTCCATCGACGAGATGAACGCTGTGCGCAAGCATCTGTCCGCCATCAAGGGTGGCCGGCTTGCGGCTGCGACCTATCCGGCGCGCCTCGTCACGCTTCTGATCTCGGATGTGCCGGGTGACGACCCCTCGGTGATCGCCTCAGGCCCCACCGTTCCCGATCCCACGACCTTCGCCGACGCGCTGGCGATTGTGCGCAAATACGGCATCACGGAGCCGCAAACCGTGATCGCACATCTTGAGCGTGGTCTCGACGAGACCCCCAAACCTGGCGACCCGCGCTTGGCTCACTCCGAGACGGTAATGATCGCCACGCCGCAGATGTCGCTCGAAGCCGC
>DASQTM010000088.1:0-6071 GCA_035641875.1 Microvirga sp.
CGGGGCGTGACGGCCTGCGCCGCAAGGAGTTGCCCATGAACCGCCTTACCAAGAACCCCGCCGAGAAGCCCCTGGGCCTGGCCGAAATGGACATGGCCGGGCTGGCGTCGTGGGGCCTGGGCCAGATGGCCTATGTGAAGCCCATGCTGTCGGACGACGTGTCGAGGCTTTTCCCCGACGCGCCGGAGATCCAGCCGGGCCTGCAGCTTTTCGCCCTCCTGTCCGCCAGCGGCGAGCCGATCCTCCTGACCGACAACCGCGACGCGGCCGTGGCCAATGCCTGGGCCCACGACCTCGAAACGGTGAGCCTGCATTAGGCGGGTTGGTGGCTATGGGTGGTTGGGTCGCGATTCACCGCCAAACAACCAACCATTCGCCACTTGAACCACCAACCAACCTTCAACCCATCGCCTCCACCGCCGCGATCAGGCGCTCCAAGTCCTCGTCCCGGGAGAGGCGGTGGTCGCCATCCTTGATCAGGGTCAGGGAGACGCTGTCTCCCGGCAGGTGCTCCACCAGCTGCATGGCATGGCTCCAGGGCACGTCCGGGTCCAGCATCCCCTGCAGGATGTGAACCGGGCAGCCGGTCTCGATCGGCCGCCCGAACAGCAGGTGGCTCCGACCGTCCTCGATCAGCCCCCTGGTGATCGGGTGGGGCTCCTCGGAATAGGCGGAGGGGTGGTCATAAACCCCTGTGTCCTCGACGCTTTTCCTGATCTCCTCGGGAAACCGCTCCCACATCAGCCGCTCCGTCATGTCCACGGCAGGCGCAATGAGAACGATTCCCGATGGGGCCAGGCCCGAACGGGCCTGCGCCAGCCGCCGCGCCGCCAGCAGGGCGATCCAGCCTCCCATGGAGGATCCCACCAGGATCGGGCGCCCGGAGCCGAAGCGCTCGATCACCTGGAGCGCCTCCTCGAGCCAGCGGGAGATGGTGCCATCTTCGAAGGCTCCCGCGGATTCCCCATGGCCGCTGTAGTCGAAGCGCAGGAAGGCGCGTCCGGCCTTCCCGGCCCAGGCATCCAGCGCCGCCACCTTGGTGGAGCGCATGTCGGATTTGAACCCGCCGAGCCACACCACCTGCGGTCCCTTGCCCTGGCGGGCGAGCACGGCGATCCGGCGGGCATCGGCGCCCTGGCCGATCGTGACGGTTTGGGGCATGGTTAACTGATCCTCAACTGCTTTGCAGCAAGCGTTAGGGCATCCTGCGGCAAAGTGGGTCCGGTTTTGCGACGAACACGATGCGGCGGGACAAAACCTGGACCGGAAGACGATTCCCATCAATCGTCGCCCGGTCTAGCGTCCGTTTTCATTATTCTCTTTAGAAGGCTCTTGCATCGGTGAGTTTTTCAGCGCGACCCGGCGGGGCGGCCTTTCCGTCCTCTCATTTCCATCCGCTGGCGGGTCGGACCATCCTGCAGATCGTTCCGGAACTCGAGGCCGGCGGGGCGGAACGCACCACCGTCGACATCGCCGACGGCCTTGCCCAGGCGGGCGCCCGCGCGCTCGTGGCCACCGAAGGGGGCAGGCTCGTGGGCGAGCTCCAGGCCAAGGGCGGGGTGTGGATCCCCTTTCCGGCTTCCACCAAGAACCCGTTCTCCATGCTGCTCAACGTGCGAAAGCTCGCCCGGATCTGCCACATCGAAGGGGTCGACCTCATTCATGCCCGCTCCCGCGCTCCGGCCTGGGTGGGTCTGGGCGCCGCCCGCAGCCTCAACATTCCCTTCGTGACCACCTATCACGGCAGCTATTCCGGCCGCTCCTCGGTGAAGGTGCTCTACAACTCCGTCATGGGGCGGGGGGACGTGGTCATCGCCAATTCCCACTATACGGGCGAGCTGATCCGCGCGGTCTATCCGCAATCGGCGGAGCGGATCCGGGTTATCCACCGGGGAACGGATTTCGCCAAGTTCTCCTCCGCTGCGGTCGCGCCCGAGCGGATCGAGGCCCTGCGAAACGCCTGGGAGGTGGCCCCCCACGAGCGCGTGGTGCTCCTGGCGGCGCGGCTGACCGGCTGGAAGGGCCAGAAGGTCTTGATCGAAGCCGCCGCCAGGCTTCGCGATGCGGGCGTCACGGATGCGGCCTATATCCTGGCCGGCGATGCGCAGGGGCGGGATTCTTACGTCCGCGACCTCGACGCCCTGATCGAGGCGAGGGGATTGCGGGGCATCGTGCGCCGGGTGGGCCACTGCACCGACATGCCGGCCGCCTTCCTGACCGCCGCGGTGGTGACCGTGCCGTCGACCGAACCCGAGGCCTTCGGCCGCTCGGCCGTGGAGGCGCAGGCCATGGGCACGCCGGTGGTGGTCTCAGATCTCGGTGCCGTGCCGGAGACCGTGCTGTCGCCCCCTGCCGTGCCGCCCCATGAGCGCACGGGCTGGCGCGTCCCGCCTGGGGATGCAAGTGCCCTGGCGGAGGCGGTCGGGGCGGCCCTGAGCCTGGGCGCCAGCGCCAGGCTCGCCCTCGGAAACCGGGCGAGAACCCATGTGGAGCGCCATTTCTCCCTGGAGCGGATGGTTTCGGGCACCTTGGATGTGTATTCCGGCCTGCTGGAAGGCCGTTTGACGCACGGAACAAGTTGACTTCGCGGCGATTTGCGCGAAATGTCTGCTCATTCACGGTCATGTTGAGCATCCCTGCAGAGACTTACTTTTTAAGTCTCGCGCCTCGACTGAGCCCTAACAGGAGATACGAGCCATTCGTCGTCCAATGAGACCCTTGCCGGTGCCGCAGAAAGAAGGCCCGCGCGCCAACCGAGATATTCGCGGTGTCCGCGAAGTGCAGCTGATCGATGATACGGGGCAGAACCGGGGCGTCATGGCCTTCTTCGACGCCCTGCGGATTGCGGAGGATGCGGGCCTCGATCTCGTGGAGATCTCGCCGAACGCGACGCCCCCAGTCTGCAAGATCCTCGATTACGGCAAGTTCCGCTTCCTTGAGCAGAAGAAGGCCGCCGAGGCGCGCAAGAAGCAGAAGACCGTCGAGGTCAAGGAAATCAAGCTGCGCCCGGGCATCGACGATCACGACTACGACGTCAAGATGAAGGCGATGAAGAGCTTCTTCGAGGAAGGCAACAAGGTGAAGATCACCCTGCGCTTCCGGGGCCGCGAGATGGCGCACCAATCCCTGGGCCTGAAGGTCCTGGACCGGGTCAAGGCCGACGTAGGCGATCTCGCCAAGGTCGAGATGGAGCCGAATTTCGAAGGCCGCCAGGTCGTCATGGTGCTGGCGCCTCGTTAGAGCGCTCGTCTTCGGAACGGAATCATGGCCGTCGGGCTTTCGGCGGCCATTGCTTTTTAGGCGCTGTTCTGCCATAAGCCGCCCTTCGTTGAACCGCCCGGCTGTTAGGGCTGCCGTGGCGGTTCGTTTTGCTCACAGCAGCAATAAGGCCGAAAGGGCGGTTCCGCCGCTCTCCAGGCCTGACCAAAGGAGAGCCAAATGCCCAAGCTGAAGACGAAGTCGGGCGCGAAAAAGCGCTTCAAGATCACCGGCACCGGCAAGGTCGTTTACGCCCAGGCCGGCAAGCGCCACGGGATGATCAAGCGGACCAAGAAGCAGATCCGCAACCTGCGCGGCACCACGACCATGTTCGAGGGCGACGCGTACAACGTGAAGAAGTTCTTCCTGCCGAACGGCTAAAAGGCGGTTCTTCCCACATCCCGGATTTTGAAGGAGTTTATCAATGGCCCGCGTCAAACGGGGCGTTACCGCCCACGCCAAGCACAAGAAGGTCCTGAAGCAAGCCAAGGGCTTCTACGGACGTCGCAAGAACACCATCCGCATCGCCAAGCAGGCGGTCGAGAAGAGCATGCAATATGCCTATCGCGACCGTAAGAACAAGAAGCGCACCTTCCGCGCTCTCTGGATCCAGCGTCTCAACGCGGCGGTTCGCCTGCATGGCCTGACCTATTCCCGATTTATCGACGGTCTCGGCAAGGCTGAGATCGAGGTCGATCGCAAGGTCCTGTCCGAAATGGCCATCCACGAGCCGGCGGCCTTCGCCGCCTACGTGGAGCGCGCCAAGGCCTCCCTGCCTGAGCAGCAGGCCGCCTGACGGACAGACCGGATTTCGGTGCGGCTGACGCTTCAGCCGCACCGCCTTACTCCCCCTTCTCCGAGACCACCCGCGCTGACGGCTCGATGCTGTCGGTTGCCTTTCTGCGGCTCGGAAGACTTGACGGTTCCCGCGCCGCGCCTCACTCAGGGCGCCTGTATTGGCGCTTGCATCTGACCAGGGACCGATGACCGACCTCAACCAACTCGAACGTGACCTGCTCGCCCAGGTCGAAGCCGCCGGCGACGAAGCGGCCCTGGAATCCGTGCGCGTCTCTGCGCTCGGCAAGAAGGGCTCCGTCTCCGAACTGCTCAAGACCCTCGGCTCCATGACGCCCGAGGAGAGGAAAGAGCGCGGACCGCTCATCAACGGCCTGCGCTACCAGGTGCAGGTCGCGATCCTGGCCAGGCGGAACGATCTGGCCGAGGCCGCCCTCGAAGCTCGGCTCGCCGCCGAGCGCATCGACGTGACCCTGCCCGTGCCGGAGGCGCCTGAGAGCCGCGGCCGCATCCACCCGATCAGCCAGGTGATCGAGGAGCTCACGGCGATCTTCGCCGATATGGGGTTCTCCGTGGCCGAGGGGCCGGATATCGAGACGGATTATCTCAACTTCACGGCGCTCAACTTCCCGGAAGGCCATCCGGCCCGCGAGATGCACGACACCTTCTTCCTCGCCCCCGACGAGCGGGGCGAGCGCAAGGTTCTGCGCACCCACACCTCGCCGGTGCAGATCCGCACCATGACGTCGCAGAAGCCGCCGATCCGGGTGATCATCCCGGGCCGGACCTACCGGCACGATTCCGACCAGACCCACACGCCCATGTTCCACCAGGTGGAAGGCCTCGTCATCGACCGGCAGGCCAATATCGCCCACCTCAAATGGATCCTGGAGGAGTTCTGCAAGGCCTTCTTCGAGGTCGATCAGGTGAAGATGCGGTTCCGCCCGTCCTTCTTCCCCTTCACCGAGCCCTCCGCCGAGGTCGACATCCAGTGTTCCCGCAAGGGCGGCGAGATCCGCTTCGGCGAAGGCGACGACTGGCTCGAGATCCTGGGCTGCGGCATGGTCCATCCCAACGTGCTGAGGAATTGCGGGCTCGATCCCGACGAGTACCAGGGCTTTGCCTGGGGCATGGGCATCGACCGCATCGCCATGCTGAAATACGGCATGCCGGACCTGCGCCCCTTCTTCGAGGCGGATGTGCGCTGGCTGAACCATTATGGGTTCCGCCCGCTCGACATTCCGTCCCTCGTCGGCGGCCTGACGGGCTAAGGGGCAGGCCATGCGGTCTCTTTCGCTGGCGCTTCTGGGGTGCCTGTTCGCGGCCTCCGTATCGGAGGCCGTGGCGCAGCCGGCCGCGCGTCTCGACGTGCCGGTCATGGCGGGCGGCGAGGAGGACCTCGACGCCTGCGCCTCCTCCGGCCGGATCGTTGGGCTCAACCCCCGCGGCGACGGGTTTCTCTCCGTCAGGAGCGGCCCCGGCGGCAAGCCCTATCGCGAGATCGACCGGCTCTACAATGGCAACGCGGTCATGGTCTGCGACGAGCAGGGGCCATGGCTCGCGGTGGTCTACGGACGATCCGCCGACGATGATTGCGGCGTCGGCACGCCCTGGCCGGTCCGCAAGCCCTATGGCGGGCCCTGCCGCTCCGGCTGGGTCCATTCCCGTTATGTCCGGATGGTTGCCGGATAACCGAACACGCCCTCAAGGCACACGAGTGTAGCGATGAAATTCACCCTTTCCTGGCTCAAGGATCACCTGGACACCACGGCCTCCCTCGACGAGATCGTCGAGACGCTCACCCGCATCGGCCTTGAGGTCGAGGGCGTGGAGGACAAGGCCAGGGCGCTGGCCCCCTACCGGGTCGCCTATGTGGTCTCCGCCGAGCAGCACCCCAACGCCGACCGGCTTCGCGTGTGCATGGTCGATACGGGCGACGGCGCCCCGATCCAGGTGGTCTGCGGCGCGCCCAACGCCCGCACCGGCATGAAGAGCGTCTTCGCCCCGCCCGGCACCTA
>DASQTM010000089.1:0-4966 GCA_035641875.1 Microvirga sp.
AAGCGGAGGTCGACGAGCGGGTCGAGGGTGCGCTGCGCAAGGCGGCCCTTTGGGACGAGGTCAAGGATAAGCTCAAGCAGTCCGGCACCGGCATCTCGGGCGGGCAGCAGCAGCGCCTTTGCATCGCGCGCGCCATCGCGCAAAGGCCGGACGTGATCCTCCTCGACGAGCCGACCTCGGCGCTCGATCCCATCTCGACCGGCAAGATCGAGGAGCTCATCGAGCAGCTGCGAACCGAGTTCACCATCGTCATCGTCACGCACAACATGCAGCAGGCGGCCCGCATCTCGCAGTTCACCGCCTTCATGTATCTCGGCGAGCTGGTGGAATTCGGCCCGACCAACAAGATGTTCATGACGCCCACGAAGAAGCAGACTCAGGACTACATCACGGGCCGCTTCGGCTGACCGGGGCGCCCGCGCTTCGCTCAGCCGAAGCGCCAGAAGGGAGAGTTTCCATGGCGGAGCACATCGTCAGATCCTACGACAACGACCTGCAGGGGCTCCGGCGGCGGATCTCCGAGATGGGAGGCATCGCCGAGAAGATGCTCGTGGAGTCCATCGCGGCGCTCGTGCGCCACGACAAGACCCTGGCCCAGACGGTGATCTCCTCTGACAGCCGGCTCGACGTGCTGCAGCGGGAGGTGGAGGAGAGCGCGATCCTTACCATCGCCCGCCGTCAGCCCCTGGCCGTGGATCTGCGCGAGACCATCTCGGCGATCCGCGTCTCCGGCGACGTGGAGCGCATCGGCGATCTTGCCAAGAACAATGGAAAGCGCGTCCTCGCCATCGCGAACCAGTTCCAGCCCCAGAAGATCGTGCTCGGCCTCCAGCACATGAACGATCTGGTGCTCGCCCAGCTCAAGGACGTGCTCGACGCCTATGCCCAGCAGGACACGGTGCGCGCGCTCGACGTGTGGAAGCGGGACGGCGCGATCGACGCGCTCTATACCTCGCTCTTCCGCGAACTCCTCACCTACATGATGGAAGATCCGCGCAACATCTCCTTCTGCACGCATCTCCTGTTCTGCGCCAAGAATATTGAACGGATCGGCGATCACACCACCAACATCGCCGAGACGGTACACTACCTCGTCACCGGCGAGACGCTGGCGATCGACCGGCCGAAGGCCGACCGATCCATCGACGCCACCATTCAGGCCGGAGCCTGACCATGGGACCGCGCGTTCTGATCGTGGAGGATGAGGATCCGCTGACGCTCCTCCTGCGCTACAATCTTGAGGCCGAGGGCTACGAAGTCGACGCTGTGTCGCGGGGGGACGAGGCGGAAATCCGCCTGCGCGAGCAGGTGCCGGATATCGTGCTGCTCGACTGGATGCTGCCGGGCCTATCCGGGATCGAACTCTGCCGGCGCATCCGCGTCCGCCCGGAGACCGAGCGCCTTCCGGTGATCATGCTCACCGCCCGCGGCGAGGAGGGCGACCGCATCCGGGGCCTCGCCACCGGAGCGGACGATTACATCGTTAAGCCCTTCTCCGTGCCGGAGCTGCTGGCGCGGGTGCGGGCGCTCCTGCGCCGCACCAAACCTGCCCATATTGCGACCTTGCTCAGAGCCGGCGACATGGAGCTTGACCGCGAGACCCATCGGGTGCGCCGGGCCGGCAAGGAACTGCACCTGGGCCCCACGGAGTTCCGCCTGCTGGAGTTCCTGATGCAGAGCCCGGGCCGGGTCTACAGCCGCGAGCATCTGCTCAACACGGTCTGGGGCCACGACGTCTATATCGACGAGCGCACGGTGGACGTGCATGTCGGCCGCCTGCGCAAGGCGATCAACCTGCTCCGGAAGCCCGATCCGATCCGGACCGTGCGCGGCGCAGGGTATTCCTTCGACGAGACCTTCGCCCGGTCCGAGCAGCCTCTCAAGGCGGATATGTGAGGGCCGGCCAGGAAAGCAGGCGCAGAGATTATCTCACTGCGCCTGCTTCACTTTTCCGGATCAAATCCTTGTAAATGCCTGCTAGGCGCGCACCAGCTTCCGTTCGCGCTTGCGGTCGGCCACCGGCTGATAGGCGATGCGGGCATGGTGGGTGCAGTAGGGCAGGCCCGTGATGGAGCGGGCGCCGCAGAAGCGGAACTCCGGCTTCGTGGGATCCCCCATGGGCCAGCGGCACATGGACTCACGCAAATCCATGATCGTCACCCGTTCCGATGCGGGAACAGCCATATCGTCCTCTGCCAAAACCTCCGACTCCTCCATGACAGGCTGAAGAGGGATAGGGGCGCTCACCACATTGATATGAGGCTGCGGCGCAATTGGGGCAGGAGCGCTCGGCGTACGGGCCGCCTTGCGCGGACGCTGCGGGGCGGCGGAAGCAGCCTTGTCCTTGGCGCGGCCCGAGAGGCCGAGGCGGTGAACCTTTCCGATCACCGCATTGCGGGTCACATTGCCGAGTTCGCCCGCGATCTGGCTCGCGCTCAAACCGTCGGCCCAGAGCTTCTTCAGAAGCTCGACCCGCTCGTCCGTCCAGGTTGCGCCCGCATCCATCATTTTTGACCTGCCTCCATCGGGGCCGCCTTCGAAACTCAGAATCCCACATGCTCCGCGGACAGGGAATTGGTGTCCGACCGCGTTGCCAGGTCTCTCCTGAGGGTGAAAGCCGCCGCACGAGTGCTGTACTCGACTGCCGCGAAGTTACTAGATGGGTGGACTCGGGCGCAAGAGTCCCTGGACATCGCCTTTCGTTTTCCCCAGGGAACTCTCTCCTTACGGAACGTTTCCCCGTGATGGGTCAGTTCATTTCTCTTGAATTGACAGGGTTTCAGGGGCCGCTAGAATCCACCGCGTGCCGCCCAAGCTGGGGCGGCGCTTTCTTTTTCGGGACCCGGGTGCGACCTTGGGTCCCTCAGGCGGAGACAACCCGTGACATCGCCCTTGCTGCCGACCTATGCGCGCGCCGACCTGTCCTTCGAGAAGGGGGAGGGGCCCTGGCTCTACGGCCGAGACGGCGAGCGATACCTGGATTTCGGAGCCGGCGTGGCCGTGAACGCCCTCGGGCATGCCCATCCGCACCTCGTGAAGGCCCTCACGGACCAAGCGGCCAAGCTTTGGCATACCTCGAACCTCTTCCGGATCCCGGAGGGCGAGCGGCTGGCCCAGCGCCTTGTGGAGAACACCTTCGCGGACGTGGTGTTCTTCTCCAATTCCGGCGCCGAGGCCAACGAGGCGGCCATCAAGATGGCCCGCAAGCACCATGCGGCGAACGGGCATCCCGAGCGGTTCCGGATCGTGACTTTCGAGGGGGCCTTCCACGGCCGGACCCTCGCCACCATCGCGGCCGGCGGCCAAGCCAAGTATCTGGAGGGCTTCGGCCCGAAGGTAGAGGGCTTCGATCAGGTTCCCGTCGAGGACCTGGAGGCCCTGAAGGCGGCGATCGGGCCTGAGACGGCGGCGCTCATGATCGAGCCGATCCAGGGCGAGGGCGGCGTCAGGTCCGTGTCGAACGCCTTTCTGCGCGAGCTGCGGGCCCTGTGCGACCAGCACGGCATGCTTCTGATCTTCGACGAGATCCAGACCGGGATCGGCCGCACGGGCAAGCTCTTCGCCTATGAATGGACCGGCGTCACCCCCGACATCATGGCCATCGCCAAGGGGATTGGCGGCGGCTTCCCGCTCGGGGCCTGCCTCGCCACAGCCGAGGCTGCCAGGGGCATGACGCTGGGCACCCATGGCTCGACCTTCGGGGGCAATCCGCTCGCCATGGCGGTCGGCAACGCGGTGCTCGACGTGATCCTCGATCCCGGCTTCCTGCAGGAGGTCGAACGCAAGAGCCTGCTCCTCAAGCAGCGCCTTGCCGAGCTCAAGGACCGCCACCCGGGCGTGATCGCCGAAGTGCGCGGCTTCGGCCTCCTGACCGGCTTGCGCACTCTCGTGCCCAACACGGAGTTCATCGCGGCGGCCCGCGCCGAGAGGCTCATCCTGATCGGCGCCGGCGACAATGTGGCCCGACTTCTGCCGCCGCTGATCGTCACCGATGCCGATATCGGGGAGGCGATCAATCGTCTGGACGCCGCCTGCGCGGCCATTGAAGCTGATCTCGGGAGCAACGCCCAACGGGGAGCCGCCCAATGAACACCCGTCATTTCCTCGATCTCAGCGATCTGTCGCCGACCGAAATCCGGCATGTTCTGGAAGCAGGCTCCGCCATCAAGGCCAAGCGCCGCCGGGGTGAGCGCGCCACGGAGCGGCCCCTTGAGGGCAAGGTCCTGGCCATGGTGTTCGACAAGCCCTCTACCCGCACCCGCGTCTCCTTCGATGTGGGCATGCGGGAGCTCGGCGGCGAGACCCTGATGCTGACGGGCAAGGAGATGCAGCTCGGCCGCGGCGAGACCATCGCCGACACGGCCCGGGTGCTCTCGCGCTACGTGGACGCCATCATGATCCGCACCCTCGACCACGCCATGGTGACGGAGCTCGCCCAATACGCCTCGATCCCGGTCATCAACGGCCTGACCAAGATGACGCATCCATGCCAGATCATGGCGGACGTCATGACATTCGAGGAGCATCGCGGGCCTATCAAGGGGCGCACCGTCGCCTGGACGGGCGACGCCAACAACGTGCTCGCCTCCTGGGTTCACGCCGCCGCAAAGCTCGAATTCAAGCTGAAGATCGCCTCCCCGCCGGAACTTGCCCCCCGCCCTGAGCTTTTGTCATGGGCGCAAAAAGAAGGAGCGGAGATCGTCGTGACCACCGATGCCTTCGAGGCCGCAGAGGGAGCCCACGCCATCGTCACCGATTGCTGGGTGTCCATGGGCGACGAGGACGAGTTCCGTCGCCATAACCTCCTCAAGCCCTATCAGGTCAACTCCAGGCTCATGGGCGTGGCCGACAAGGAGGCGATCTTCATGCACTGCCTTCCCGCCCATCGCGGCGAGGAGGTGACGGACGAGGTGATGGACGGCCCGCAATCCGTGGTCTTCGACGAGGCCGAGAACCGGCTTCACGC
>DASQTM010000090.1:0-8987 GCA_035641875.1 Microvirga sp.
CTTCTGTCGCTCTGGCCCCTGGTCCGCCTTCGGGCGCCGAGCCGCATCAGCGCCCTCGACCGGCTGGACCGCGACAGCGGCCTGAGCCACGGCCCGGCCCGGGTGCTGGACGATTCCCTCGCCCTCGGCTCCACCGATCCGGGCACCCGGGCTCTCTGGGCGCTGCATCGCCGCCGCGCCGAGGAGGCCATCGGCCGGATGCGCGTCGCCCTGCCCCGGCCCGACATGCCGAGGCGCGACCGCTACGCCCTGCGGGCGGCGGGACTGCTCGCCCTGGTGACGAGCGCCTTCGTGGCCGGCCCGGAGATTGGGCTGCGCCTTGCCGCCGCCTTCGACTGGCGCAAGGTCGAGGTGGCGGGGCCGTCCTTCCGCATCGACGGATGGATCGATCCGCCTCTCTATACCCGCATGCCGCCCCTGATGATCGACCTTGCCCGCGGCCAGAGCCTGCGGGCGCCGGTAGGCTCGACGGTGGTGGTGCGCATCGCCGGCGAAGGCCAGGCGGAGGTCGCGCCTGGCAAAGGATTGACGACCCTGCCGCCCAAGGGCAACCAGCGCGCGGACCTGCGGGAGGAGCGCTACACCCTGGAAGGCAGCGCCAGCCTGACGGTTCGCACGGGCTTTGCCCAGAGCGTGACCCTCGCCATCGAGGCGATTCCCGACCGCCTGCCCGAGATCGCCTTCAGCGCGCCGCCGGAGGTGAATGCCCGCGGCACCTTCACGCTGGTGTACAAGGGCCGGGACGATTACGGCATCTCGGCCCTGGAAGGCATGGTCGAGAAGGCGGACGACAGCCGGGGCCGCTCCCTGGTCCCCGCGCCCCAGCTCCCGCTGGCTCTTCCCGGCCATGAGGAGAACGCTCCCGAAACCCGCTCCCCCGTGGACCTGACCAACCATGCCTGGGCCGGCGCGCCGGTGCGGATCCGGCTCAAGGCCAAGGACGAGGCCGGCCAGGAGGCGACAAGCGAGGCGATCAGCTTCACCCTGCCGCAGCGCCCCTTCACCAACCCTCTCGCCAAGTCTCTTGTGGAACAGCGGCGCAACCTCGTGCTCGCTCCGGACGACCGCAAGCGCGTGCAGACGGCCTTGGACTCCCTCCTCATCGCCCCGGAGAGCTTCACGCCGCAATGGGGCGTGTTCATGGGCCTGCGGGCAGGCTCCGAGCGCCTGCGCGCCGCCAGGACCGATCAGGACCTGCTCGAAGTGGCCGACTGGCTCTGGACCATGGCGCTCCAGATCGAGGATGGCGGCCTCTCCGATGCGGAGCGCGAGCTGCGCGCCGCCCAGGAGCGCCTGAAGGAGGCCATGGACCGGGGCGCGGCCGATGAGGAGATCAAGCGCCTCACCGACGAGCTGCGCCAGGCCATGGACAAGTTCCTGCGCGAGTTCGCCCAGCGGATGCAGCAGAACCCGCAGGCGCAGGATCAGAACCAGCGCGCTCCCGATCGGACGATCTCGCAGGACGACCTCAACCGCATGCTGCGCCAGATGGAGGAGGCCATGCGCCGCGGCGACGTGGCCGAGGCCCAGCGGCTCCTGGAGCAGCTGCGCAACATCCTGGAGAACCTGCAGACCGCCCAGCCCAACAGCCGCATGACCGATCCCCTGGGTCGTGAGATGAACCAGGCCATGCGCGATCTCGAGGACATGGCCCGGGAGCAGCAGAACCTGCGCGACGAGACCTTCCGGGACGGCCAGAACAGGCGCATGCAGCAGGGCAACCGCAACTCCCCGCAGCAGGGGCAGAGGCGTCAGGGCCAGCGCCAGCAGGGGCAGCGCCAGCCGGGTCAGCAAGGCGAGCAGGGTGAGCAGGGCGAAGGTCAGGAACAGGCCGAGAATGGGCAAGGCGGTGAGGGCCTCGAACAGCGCCAGCAGGCCCTGAGGGAAAGGCTTCAGGAGCTGCAGCGGCGGATGCAGGGCATGGGCATGCAGGGCGAGCAGGGCCTCGGCGAGGCCGAAGGGGCCATGCGCGACGCCGAAGGCGCCCTGGGCCAGGGGCAGGACGGCCCCGCCGTCGACGCCCAGGGCCGCGCCCTGGAGAGCCTGCGTCGCGGCATGCAGGGCATGGCCCAGCAGATGCAGCAGGGCCAGGGCAACGAGCAGGCGGGCGACCAGTCCGGCCAGGGTGAGCCGCAAGGGCAGAGCCAGGCCGGCCAGAGGGATACCGATCCGCTCGGGCGTCCCCTCAGGAACCGGGACTTCTCCGACGGCCGCGTGGCCGTGCCCACGCTGAACGAGTCTCCGGCCCAAAGGGCCCAGCGGATCTTGGAGGAATTGCGTCGGAAGCTGGGCGACCCAGCCCGTCCCCAGGAGGAGCTCGAATATTTCGAGCGCCTGTTGCGCCGGAACTGAGATCAGGGTAACCCCCGCCCTTGCGTCCCTTCGACGTTCGGGCCGGGACCCTGCGGCCCGCCTCATGGAATCATGATGACAAGCATCGCCGATCTGATCGTCCCGATAGCGGTTCTGGCCGTCGCCTTCGTGTTGCTTCTCGGCCTCTTCAACATGCTGCGCGGGGGAAGCCCCAACCGGTCGCAGAAGCTCATGCGCACCCGCGTTCTGCTTCAGTTCCTTGCCATCATCCTGATCATGGGGGTAATTTGGTGGCGCGCAGCCTAGCTACGTAATATTGACACATTCTCGCCATGATCCTTTAAGACATCATTATCCATAAGGGGGATACCCTGGGGCACCGAATCCACAAAAGCGGGTCAATCATGCGCGCCGGCATTGTCACGGGCTTGAGCCTTTTGGTCCTCGCCATGGGATCGGCAGGCGCATGGGCCGCGGACTTCGGCCGGCAGCCTGCCCTTCCGGCGGCCCCTGCCCAACAGGGCGTCCTGTCGGAATTTCGCTTCGGTCTTTCGGCCCAGGACCCCTGGGGTTCGGAAGGCCATGGCGGCTCGGCGAACCTGACGGGCGAGATCCTGTTCGCCAAACCGTTCACGCCGTCCGATCTTTTCACCAGCTATTTCATCCCGCGTCCGCATATCGGCGGCAGCGTGAATTTCAATGGCCGCACGAGCTTCGCCTATGCGGGCCTCACCTGGACCGTCGATGTGACGCCCAGCGTTTTTGTCGAAGGCAGCCTGGGCGGCGCCGTTCACGACGGCAAGAGGGACGTCTACGATTCCTTCTCGCACCGTCAGGCGCTCGGCTGCTCGCCCCTGTTCCGGGAATCGGGATCGGTGGGCGTGCGCCTCTCCGCCAACTGGAACCTGCTGGCGACCGTCGAGCATCTCTCCAACGCCGGCGCCTGTTCCGAAAATCGGGGCTTGACGAATATCGGCGCGCGGGTTGGGTATTCGTTCTAGGCGAATTCCAGCACCCCGGACCCCTCATGGTCGTCCTCAACCGCATCTACACCCGCACCGGAGACGAGGGCACCACCGCGCTCGCCGCCGGCGGCCGCCGCCTGAAGCACGATCTTCGCATCGAAGCCTATGGCACGGTGGACGAAACCAACGCCTGCATCGGGCTCGCCCGTCTCCATACGGCAGGCCACGACGTGGACCCCATGCTGGGCCGCATCCAGAACGATCTCTTCGATCTCGGGGCGGATCTCGCCACCGTGGAGACCGACAAGCCCCTGCCCTACGAGCCCTTGCGGGTGACGCAGGCGCAGGTGGACCGCCTCGAGCAGGAGATCGACCGGCTCAACGCGCCCATGTCCCCGCTTCGCTCCTTCGTCCTGCCGGGCGGCACCCCCGCGGCGGCGGCCCTGCATCTGGCCCGAACGGTCTGCCGCCGCGCCGAGCGGCATGTGGTGGAGCTCATGCAGAAGCCGGACGAGAAGGTCTCGCCCGAGGCCGTCAAGTATCTCAACCGGCTGTCGGACTTTCTCTTCGTGGCCTCCCGTTCCGTCAACGACCACGGCGCTCTCGACGTCCTCTGGGTGCCCGGCCAGAACCGCTGAGGAGCGGACCATGTTTCTCCCGCTCCACGACGGCGTTCCCCTCCAGCACATGAAGACGCCGTTCGCGACGCGGTCCCTGATTGCGGCCTGCACCCTGGTCTACCTGTTCGCCCTCGTGGGTCCCTTGAGCGAGGACGCCATGGTGGCGGGCCTCGGCCTGATCCCGTCTGTCTTCTTCGGCGCCGACGCCCTCCAGGCGGGCTATCCCTTCGTGCCGGTCACCCTGACGCTCGCCACCAGCGTTTTCGTGCACCTGTCGCTGCTGCATCTTATCGGCAACATGCTGTTTCTCTGGGTGTTCGGGGATAACGTGGAGGACGCTATGGGCCACCTCCGCTTCGTGCTGTTCTTCGTGCTCTGCGGAGCGGCCGCGAGCCTGGCCCATGCCATCATCACCCCGGAGCCGCAGCGGCCTCTGATCGGAGCGTCCGGCGGGGTGTCGGGCGTGGTCGCGGCCTACCTCATCCTCTATCCGCGCGTGCGCATCTGGGGCCTGTTCCTGAAAGGAATCCCCTTACGGCTTCCGGCC
The DNA here is from genome assembly GCA_035641875.1 of Microvirga sp. Classification (GTDB taxonomy): domain Bacteria; phylum Pseudomonadota; class Alphaproteobacteria; order Rhizobiales; family Beijerinckiaceae; genus Microvirga. Next base: position 4,446 of record DASQTM010000090.1, read on the forward strand.
TTCTGGGCGATCGGCTTCTGGTTCGTCTTCCAGCTCGCCTCGGCCTTTCTCGGCGGGGACGAGGCGGTGGGCTGGTTCGCCCATCTTGGCGGCTTCGTGGCCGGCGCTATTCTCATCCCGCTCATGCGTCATCGCTACGATCCGGTTCTGGCCCGCGTGGAAGCCCAGGAACTGCAGGCGCCGCGTTGACAATCGGGAGCCGGCCGCTACGGTCCAACCCGCATTTTTCTTTTACGTCCGGAGAGTTGGCGCGAGCCGCATCCGGAGCTGACCTTCGATGAGGACAGACGAATGAAGCTTCTGGTGCCTGTGAAGCGAGTAGTGGACTACAACGTGAAGATCCGGGTGAAGTCGGACGGGTCTGGGGTGGATCTGGCCAACGTGAAGATGAGCATGAACCCCTTCGACGAGATCGCCGTGGAGGAGGCCGTGCGCCTGAAGGAGCAGGGCAAGGCCAGCGAGATCGTGGCCGTGTCCATCGGACCGCAGCAGGCCGCCGAGACCCTGCGCACCGCCCTCGCCATGGGGGCCGACCGCGGCATCCTGGTCAAGACCGACGCTCCCGTCGAGCCCCTCGCCGTGGCCAAGATCCTCAAGGCCGTGGTGGCCCAGGAGAGCCCGCAGCTCGTCATCCTGGGCAAGCAGGCCATCGACGACGACTCCAACCAGACCGGCCAGATGCTGGCCGCCCTGCTCGGCTGGCCCCAGGGCACCTTCGCGTTCAAGGTCAATCTGGGCGAGGGCAGCGTGGACGTGACCCGCGAGGTCGACGGCGGCCTGCAGACGCTCGGCCTGACCCTGCCGGCCATCCTCACCACGGATCTGCGCCTCAACGAGCCGCGCTATGCCTCGCTGCCCAACATCATGAAGGCCAAGAAGAAGCCCCTGGACGAGACCTCGCCCGAGGCGCTCGGCGTCGACGTGGCGCCGCGCCTGAAGGTGGTCAGGACCGTGGAGCCCGGCGGCCGCAAGGCGGGCGTGAAGGTGGCGTCCGTGGCCGAACTGGTCCAGAAGCTGAAAGTGGAAGCCGGCGTGCTCTAGAGAGAGAAGACAACCATGACCACCTTGCTGATCGCCGAGCACGACAACGCTCACCTGAAGGACGCCACCCACAAGGCGCTCACCGCCGCCGCAGCCCTGGGCTCAGCCGTCCACGTGCTGGTGGCGGGCGCGAACGCCCGGGCCGCCGCGGAGGCTGCTTCCAAGCTCGAGGGGGTGGAGAAGGTGCTGCTGGCCGACAGCCCGGCCTACGAGCACCAGCTGGCCGAGCCCCTGGCGGCGCTGATCGTGTCCCTGGCCTCCTCGTACGAGGCCCTGGTGGCGCCCTCGACCTCCAACGGCAAGAACGTGATGCCCCGGGTGGCGGCGCTGCTCGACGTGATGCAGGTGTCGGACATCACCAAGGTGGTGGCGCCCGACACCTTCGAGCGGCCGATCTATGCCGGCAACGCGATCCAGACGGTGCAGGCCACCGACGCCAAGCGGGTGCTCACGGTGCGCACGGCGGCGTTTGCGGCGGCCGCTGAGGGCGGCTCGGCCGCGATCGAGGCGGTGACGGGCGGGGAGGCTGCGTCAGCCTCCACCTTCAAGGGCGAGGAGATCGCCCGGTCGGAGCGGCCTGAGCTGACCTCGGCCCGGATCATCATCTCGGGGGGGCGCTCCCTCGGCTCGGCGGAGAACTTCGCCACCTACCTTGAGCCGATTGCGGATCGTCTGGGGGCCGCCATGGGGGCCTCGCGGGCGGCGGTGGATGCGGGCTATGCGCCCAACGACTGGCAGGTGGGGCAGACCGGCAAGGTGGTGGCGCCGGACCTGTACATTGCGGTGGGGATCTCGGGGGCGATCCAGCACCTGGCCGGGATGAAGGATTCCAAGGTGATCGTGGCGATCAACAAGGACGAGGAGGCGCCGATCTTCCAGGTCGCCGATTACGGCCTCGTCGGCGACCTCTTCACAATCCTCCCCCAACTACAGGAGGAGTTGACCAAAGCCGGTCAATAGGGTCAGGAATGGGAGTGAACCGGGCGGTCCCGCCCGGACACCTTTGACGGTACGGATGTCCAGGCGGCGGGTAAGATGAGCATCGAGATCAAAACGGTTGGCGTGATCGGCGCAGGGCAGATGGGCAGCGGGATCGCCCATGTCTGCTCGCTTGCGGGGTTCGGCGTCCGTCTCAACGATCTCTCGGAGGAGCGGATCAACGCCGGGCTTGCCACCATCAACGGCAACATGGCGCGCCAGGCCTCCAAAGGCGCCATCGCCGAGGACGAGCGCCGCGCCGCCCTGGAGCGCATCCGCCCGGCGCCCTCCTACGACGATCTGTCCGCCTGCGACATCGTCATCGAGGCGGCGACCGAGAACGAGGAGGTGAAGCGCAAGATCTTCACCAACCTGTGCCCGTCCCTTCGCCCGGACGCGATGATCGCCACCAACACGTCCTCGATCTCCATCACCCGGCTGGCCGCGTCCACGGACCGGCCGGAGCGCTTCATCGGCATTCATTTCATGAACCCGGTGCCGGTGATGCAGCTTGTGGAGCTGATCCGCGGCATCGCCACCGAGGATCCGACCTATGAATCCGCCAAGGAGTTCATCGGCAGGCTCGGCAAGACCGCCACCGTGTCCGAGGACTTCCCGGCCTTCATCGTCAACCGCATCCTGCTGCCGATGATCAACGAGGCCATCTATACTCTCTATGAGGGCGTGGGCTCCGTCGAGGCCATCGACACGGCCATGCGGCTCGGGGCGAACCACCCCATGGGCCCGCTTCAGCTCGCCGACTTCATCGGCCTCGATACCTGCCTGTCGATCATGCAGGTGCTCCATGAGGGCCTGGCCGATTCCAAGTACCGCCCCTGCCCCCTGCTGGTGAAATACGTCGAGGCCGGCTGGCTCGGCCGCAAGAGCAAGCGCGGCTTCTACGATTACCGCGGCGAGAAGCCCGTCCCGACCCGCTGAGAACCCTGGCTCCAGCCCTTCCAGGCCGCGCGGACGCCCTTTGAGGTCCGCCATACTTGCTGTGGGTGCGTCACAAACACCTTGCGTGCGAGCTTCACAACGGCGTCACACTGCCTATAGTCTTAATGGACGGGAAACGACTCTTCCTTGCGTAAAAGGAGGTGAGGTGACGATACACGTCCAACCTGTTGTGCGTCCGGAGGCCTGCCCGGCCCTCGTCCTCAATGCCGACTACCGGCCCTTGAGCTACTACCCCTTGTCCCTGTGGTGCTGGCAGGATGCGATCAAGGCGGTCTTTCTCGACCGGGTCAACATCGTGTCCGAATACGACAAGGTCGTGCGAAGTCCGAACTTCGAAGTCCGCCTGCCTTCGGTCATTTCGCTGAAAACCTACGTCAAGCCCTCACGGCACCCCGCCTTCACCCGCTTCAACGTCTTCCTGCGCGACCGCTTCACCTGCCAATATTGCGGCGCCCACGAGGACCTGACCTTCGACCACGTGACCCCCCGGTCCAAGGGCGGGCAGACCACCTGGGAGAACGTCGTCGCCGCCTGCGCGCCCTGCAACCTGCGGAAGGGGGACAAGATGCCCCGCGAAGTGGAAATGTGGCCGCGCCAGAGCCCTTTCGCCCCGACGGTGCACGACCTCCATTCCAACGGACGCCTCTTCCCGCCCAACTACCTGCACGACAGCTGGCTCGATTATCTCTACTGGGACAGCGAGCTCGAACCGTAGGGCTTCGGCTTCCCGGGATCTTTGCGCCCGAACGAGAAGCCCTTGCCGATCGCGGTGACGAGGGCGAGATCCGCCAGGACGAGCGAGATCAGCACGTTCCAGCCCGCCAGCGACAGCCCGAGGAAGCGCCAGGCGGCTTCCGTGCAGCTCACCACCCGGGTGGTCTGAAGCTGGTTCAGGAAATCCCCCATGTTGCCGGCGCCCGCCCCTGCCCCGCCGCCGCAATCGGCAGGCCCGGGCCAGAAGCCCCATTCGACTCCCGCATGATAGGCGCCGAGCCCGGCGCTGACGAAGAAGACCAGCGCCAGGAGCCAAAGCCCGATCCGCCCCCAGCGCGGCGGCCCCAGGGCTGACGCCAGGGCCAGGGGGATGGCCGCGTAATAGGGGTCCCGTTGCACCAGGCACAGCTTGCAGGGCACGTAGCCGAAGCCATGCTCGAACACGAGGGCGCCGCCGACGGTGGCTGCCGCAGCAAGGCCGATCGCCAGGGCCATCTGCCGGATGCCAAGGGCCAGTCGCATCGACCCCTCCCCCTTAAAAAAGGTACCGGAAGGCCACGAAGCCGCCGACGATGGCCACGATCGACACGGTCGCCACCAGGTTGAAGTGGTTGTCGATGATGGATTTGATCCTCGCCCCATAGCGGCTCATCAGCAGGGCGACGAGGAAGAAGCGCGCTCCCCGGGTGAGGATCGACAGCAGGATGAACCAGCCCAGATGGTAGCCCGCAAAGCCCGACGTGATGGTCACGAGCTTGTAGGGAATGGGGGTGAGGCCCTTCAACAGAATGACCCAATGGCCGTATTCCGCATAGGCGTGCCGGAAGGTCTCCGCCCCTTCCGTGAGAC